>JASJCE010000359.1 GCA_030066155.1 Desulfobacterales bacterium
TTTGACCTTCACCGCCGTTGTCGTCACCATGTCTGAAACAAACATTGGGTTCCTCCTATCGGTCCCCGATTAAATTCCAATTGCCGTTTAGGGGACTGAAATTACTGACTTTAGTCAGGCGGTCGGCATTAATAAATCTCAATGCCCTGCAGAATGACCCGGCATTTGATCCGATCGAGATCTTCACGTCTGCCATTATCTTCACCACGATCCCGTTGTCATGCTGACAGGGGAGGTATGGGTTCCGGGATTTGATACTGTATTAATCAAACTAATTTATTCGCCTATACTTCTATTGTCAAGTAAATTAACATTCGGAATTTACTAAAATTAATCTGTACAAAGCGATTTCATCAGGTGATGGATACGCGCCCGATCGGCACGCCACAGAAGATTTATATTTGAAATAATTTGACAAAACTTTGATATTCAGATTAATAATAAGGCGATATATCCCGGCCCATGCCTGAAGATGGAACAACTGTTAGGTCATATCGGATCGAATCAAGATGGTACCCAGGCGTTTTTTCAACTTGTTGACCTTTTCTCGAATCATTTTATTGATTGCTCTGATGACGCAGACCGGTTTGATCGCCTGTACTGTTATCGAATCTGTCTCAAAACAACCTTCTGCAACGGTTTTCAAGTCCGAAGATTTCATTGTATATCAGCTCACAGCAGCGACGCCGCCGGCTGAGTTGGCTGAAAGATTTTTGGGAGACGGAAAAAAATCCTGGCTAATCGAGGAATCCAATCCCGGCGCTGATTTTAACAGAGGAGATCCAATCGTTATACCACTGAATAGTTATAACCGGGGTGGCCTGCACATCAATGGAATTCAAACCGTTCCCATTTTAACCTATCACAGATTTTCAAAAGATTGCAACTCGCCGCTGTGTGTCAGCAGTGCGTTTTTTGAACGTCAGATGAAATATCTGAAAGAGAATGATTTCCATGTCATTTCACCGGCAGAACTGCTCGCATTTTTGCAGTATAAGCACGGGCTTCCGAAGAAATCGGTATTGATTACGATGGACGACGGGTATCGATCCGTATATACATATGCCTATCCGATTCTTAAAAAATACGGTTTCACCGCCACGCTGTTTGTTTACACCGATTTTGTCGGTGTATCCAAAATGGCGGTGACCTGGGACCAGTTGAGAGAGATGAAGGCGGACGGCTTTTCAATTGGTTCCCATACCATATATCATAGTGACTTAACCGTGGCCAGGGACGATGAATCCGAAGCAGATTGGTTGGCCAGAATTAAACAGGAACTTCATGGATCAAAAAAAATTATCGACAAAAAATTAAGACAGGATACCTATGTACTGGCTTATCCATACGGCAACTATGACCGGCGGTCAGTGGATATTGCCGAAGAGGCTGGCTATAAGATCGCCATGTCCGTCAAAAGAGGGGGCAATCCTTTTTTCGCGAATCCGCTTCATCTGCGAAGAGACCAGATATTGCGAAAGGATATGCAAACATTCATTTCAAGGCTAAATACGTTCAAGCCTATGTCGCTAAAGTGAGAATGTTATGAAATCAAGTGTTGGAACTATTGGTATCGTCTTTTTGTTTGTCTTGCTAACCGGCTGCGCCGCCTTCGGACCGCCCCAACCGTCGTCCGAAGAGCTTGCCAAACAGTACCTGGCCAAAGCCCGGCAAGCCGAGGCTGAAGGTGACCGGGTTGAAGCGCTCAAGCAATATAAACTGGTTCTGACAGTGGATCAGGATAACCCGGTGGCCCGGGATAAAAGCCGCCAGATCGGAGCGGAGCTTCAAAAGCTGGCCGAAAAACACTATCAAGACGGATTCAAGTATTATCAAAACGGGAGATACGCCCCCGCGCGTCAGGAGTTTCTAACTGCCCTCCGCTACCACCCGGAACATGAGCAGGCCCAAAAAATGTTGACAGCGCATGAAGAACTGGAGCAGATTGACCGGTATGTTCTGCATACGATCCAGCCCAATGAAAGCATATCCACCCTGGCCAAACTCTACTATGGCGACTACCGCAAATTTCATTTGATTGCCCTGTATAATAAACTGGATGATGCCACCAAAGTCAAGGTCGGGCAGCAAATCAAAGTTCCGGTGATCGAAGGGATCCCGATCATGGTGGATGCCTCCAAAATTCAGACCGATTCCGATAAAACCCCCACGCCCAGGCGGGAGGAAATTATTACGGTTAAAGGATTCGTCACACACACCGTGAAGCCCGAGGAGAGCCTGTCCAAGTTGGCCCAGATGTATTACGGCGATTACAAACAGTATGACTTGATCGCCAAATTTAACGACATGGGGGTAAACGAAAGTTTGCGGGTCGGTCAGGAAATAAAAATACCGGAAGTCGAAGGCATTCCATTGATCACTCCGGGCGAGGGCACTGAAGTGGTGCCGGACGATACGTCCACCGATGTCAAAGCCGTGGCGGTCCCGCCACAAACAGGGCCAGCCGAAACGATCGAGGCCAAGGAGCCTGAAACGCCGGAAATTGACCAGGCCACCGCTTACCGCAAGCTCGGAATTGAACTATACAATAACGGCGATTTCAACGATGCGATTATCGAATTTCAGAAAGCGTTGAACACCAACCCCGACGACAAAGTTGCCCGGAATTATATGTCCCTGGCCTACTATGAGCTGGGATACGATTCCTTCAACAAGGCTGACTATTCCGAAGCTATTAAGGCCTTTGAAAGATCACGGGAATACGACAGCAGTTGTGAACGATGCGAATCATATATCAAGTTGAGCGAAGAGAATTTCAAGGATCTGCATTACCGTAAAGGGGTCTCCTATTTCGGTGAAGAGAAGCTGGCCGAAGCTATCAGCGAATGGGAACTGGTATATGATATGGATCCGAACTATAAGGATGTGGATAAAAATATTGAAAAAGCCAAAAATCTGATGAACCGGTTGGAGGAGATCAAACGCAGCAAGCAGAATAAAAATTAAGATGCCATTTACCATACCAACCCTGACCATCCGAAAATAGCAGCCGCAAAGACACCTGGGCATGAACCAAAAATGTATCGCATTGCCTGATATTGGCATGTAAAATTAGCAGGGGAGATCAGATTACATTAACGGAACAGACCTGGTGAGCAGAAAGTCGTGCAAAAATCCAGGTAATTGATTTTGCCAAAATTTTTCAGATTGAAATGTCCCACCTACCTTGCACATGAGGTTCGGAGCGCTGAGCCCTGAACTCCATAACCGCACCTGCAGAGTTCAATACTCATGGGTGAACAAAACCAAACTACAATTTTTTCCAAACCGCCGGCAATTCGGGTTCAAATCGAGAAGGGTGTTGCTGACAGGGATGAGTATCTGTTCAAAGGGCCATTTCGATGCGGGCGCGACCCCAGCTGCGAGGTGCGGCTGTCTGATACCGCAGTGAGCCGGTTTCATGCCGAGATATGGTTCTCGGATGGTCAGTGGTGGATTCTCGATTTGCAAAGCGCCAATGGGTCTTTTCTGGATGGAAAGCAGGTCGAGCGGGCTCCGATCCTGACCCTGGCCAGGCTCCAGCTGGGCGATGACGGACCGGTGCTGCGCCTGACCGTTGAAGGCGCCGCTGTGGAGGAAGCGGGGAGCCCACCGGATGCTATCGCCCAAAGGGAAGTGCGCCAACCGGACAGACCCGCTTCGATTGAACACTACCAGGAACATTACTTCCAGGACAAGACGGACAGCGATGTCGGCGAACATACGCTGATGATCCGCGAGGCGTTCAAGAAAGTGCAAAAACGCCAGCGAGGACGGTTTGCGGCCGTTATCGCGCTGTTGAGCTGCCTCGTCCTGGCGGTTGGTATATATGCGTTTTACAAGCATCAGCAAGTCAGCAAACAGAAACTGCTGGCCGAGGAAATTTTCTATGCCATGAAATCCATGGAGCTTGAGTTTGCGCCGTTAGTTGAAATGGCCAGAAAAAGCCGGGATGCACTGACCATGGCCCAGGTCAGACAGTATCGGGTCCGGCGCAAGGCCATGGAATCCAAATATGACAAGTTTATCGAAGAACTGGAAATCTATAAAAAAAGCATTTCAGCCGAAGAGCGCCTGATTTTGAAGGTGGCCCGCATGTTCGGCGAGTGTGAAATAAAAATGCCCGCCGGTTTTGTCAAAGAAGTACTGAATTATATTGAGAAGTGGAAAGCCTCGGCAAGAATGAAAAACGCCATTCAGCGGGCCCATCAAAGAGGATACACCCGGCGGATTGTCGAGACCTTCCGGGCCTATGATTTACCGCCCCAGTTTTATTACCTGGCGCTGCAGGAAAGCAATTTTGAAGTGGAGGCCTGCGGGCCGGCCACCAGATGGGGCATCGCCAAGGGCATGTGGCAGTTCATACCGTCCACGGCTGAAAAGTACGGACTCCGCACCGGCCCTTTACAGCATTTGCGTCGTCCGGATCCCCAGGACGAGCGGCACAGCTTCAAAAAATCGACCGCCGCGGCCGCGAAATATATCAAGGCGATTTATGACACGGACGCCCAGGCCTCGGGACTGCTGGTGATGGCATCCTATAATTGGGGCGAAAGGCGGGTTAACCGGCTCATCAAAACCATGCCTGAAAATCCCCAGAAACGAAATTTCTGGCAACTGCTGAAAAAATTCAAAAAGCAAATTCCCTTCGAGACCTACGACTATGTGTTCCACATCTTCTCAGCCGCTGTTATCGGGCAAAATCCCCAACTCTTCGGGTTTGATTTTGACAATCCCCTGGCCCACTTTGACCGGCAAGTGTAAAACCTGAAGCTGAGGTGCCATATTACTCCTTGACAAAAACAGTAAATTCTCATAGGAAGATTTAAACCTCAATTCATGCGCGATACTATTCAACATATGCGTATAACGGCTGAAAGCAAGATATTCAGCATTCAATTTCCATTGCAACAGCCGTCGAACGACCCGGAGGATGATAGGAATATCGTGAAATAACTTATTGTTCGTTTCGAGAGCCGCCACTTTCATTTATTCTAGACACCCTTTGGATCGGTTAAGATAATTTACGCTCATATCAGTCATACTCTTTAATACTGGTTTATAATCAAGAATTTAACGTTGACCATGGATACAACTGTCTACCGAGTGTCAAAACGGATTACTATTAATGCCTGGATCATCATAATTCGTAAATTTTCGATCCTTTCCAGCAATAGGGGAGTGACCAATGAGAAGAACATATATTAATCCTCAGGTGCTTTTAATTATTGGAGTTGTGCTCCTTGCCGGCTGCACATCCTACATGAAAGGCTTCATGAATATGGAGCGCGATAATTATGAAGCTGCAATCGAACACTTCCAGCAGGAGTTGTCGAAAAATCCCACGAACTGGCGTGCCCGTCAGAACCTTGGACTGGCTTATATCAGAACCGGTCAAAATGACAAGGCAATTGCCGAGCTGCAATATGTACTTGGACAGGAACCGGCGGATGTCACGGCGCTGAGCTATGCTCCGCAAGGTGTTGAATGGGCAACGGGTCAAAATCCGAATGCCTCTTATCCGAACTACTATTTGGGTCTGGCGTACCTGCGCAATGGGCAGCGCGAGGAAGCCCTCGAAACCTGGAAGGCCTATAAAAACCCGCGTGAGCCGCTCCTGGAGGAGGAGATCCAACGGCAGTATACCGTTGTTGAGATCTCAAACAGCGTGCATCTTGCCCGCCTTGCCCTGGAGCAGGAAAAGAAGCTGGAAACATTGCCGCCCAAGGCGGGAACGGTTGCCGTATTCTATTTCAAGGATGTCAGCCCCGATAACAGTTTTCGTCATTTCCAAAAAGCCATGGCGGAAATGATTATTACGGACCTGGCCCAGATCAAAAGCCTGACTGTACTGGAACGGATGCGGGTGCAGTATTTGCTGACCGAGATGCAGATGGGGCAAACCGGGATCGTGGATCAGGGGACAGCTCCCAGAGCCGGCCGCCTGCTCGGCGCCGAAAACCTCATTGTGGGCAGTCTGGAACCCGGCAGCATTTCGGTCAACACCACCATCGCCTCGGCGACCAAATCGGATGTAGTGGGTGCTTTCGCGGTGACGGCGGAGCAGGAGGAATTTTTCGAACTTGAAAAAGAAATTGTTTTCAATGTGGTGAAAATACTGGGTGTTTCCCTATCGCCGCAAGAAGAGCAGCGCATGAACCAATACCACACCAAAAACCTCCAGGCAGTCCTTTTTTTGGGGCAGGGGCTCGATGCGCTGGACGACGGCCAATGGAAAGACGCCAGAGTATTTTTTAGAAAGGCGCTTGACGAGGATCCTGGCTTTAAAATCGCCAGGTATTATTTAGAGCATTGCCCGGCCGCCACCACTGCAACGATCGGTGCGATCAGCGCGATGACAGTGGGTCAACTGGCCGCAGATGTCGAATCGGCGGTTAGTACGGCGGCCGGTGATCAAGCAGCTATATCTGTTGACAATGATATCGGTGGTCAGGGAGGACTACTGGGTCTAGGATCAGGAACGCCCGCTTCAAGCGGGGCGCCAGGGCCAAGCACCGGCAGTGTTGGTATTAGCTGGTAGCGATAGTTTTATTCTGCAGATGAAAATCTGATCCACCACCTGGATCTAATCGGGAAAATTAGCTGGTCGCTCATATCCGCTGACAGGAGGACAAAATGGGTCATTTAAGCTGGAGGGGAAAAGCGAATTCGCCGGTATTGGCTTTGATATGTTGTATAACGATGGTCTTTATTTTTTCCTGCACGAGCGGTGGCGGCGGAAGTGGCGACTCATCGGAGACCGGCTCTGTCAGCTTTGGATTGGCCATTGATAATGCCGACGGGAACCGGTCTCTTTCGGGGCGTGCCTTAGAGGACGATGCCGTTAGATTCCAGTGCTCTGAGTTCGATATTTCAACCATCGAGGCCGAGATCAGGAACGCCAACGGGGAAATCGTCGCCTTAGGCGGACCTTATCGCTGCGAGGCAGGCGAAGGCTCCATCGAGGATGTCACACCCGGCGATAATTACACCGTATTTATCTTCGCCCGGGATTCTGGGGATTCCATTCTTTTCGAAGGGGAAAGCGAACCCTTCGCGGTTGTGGCCGGCGAGCTAACCGATGCCGGGCTTATCGTGCTTGAGCCCATAAATGCCCGTCTAAGCGGTGATTTCGGCGGCACTGGTTTTGGCGCTGACAATAGGGGCTTTATTTTTGATTTTGCCGTTCGTTTTGCTGCGACCTTTCTCGGAGATGGGACGGGAAACTATTCAGAACTTGCAAATTCGATTGATAGTCCGGGATTCGGTACAATTATTTATGATTTAAGCTTCGACGGCAGTTTAGTCGCTACACTGACCGATGATTTTCTTGACGTATCTAATTATAACGGGATTTTGAGTCCCGACAACAACATTCTTGCCGTCGCGGACACTGAATTTGGCTACCAGAATCCCATCGAGATTGACGTTGGCATCAAGAGATCAAACGGGCTGACGAATTCCATTCTCAACGATGAGTATACCGGGGCTCGTATAAGTTCTGGTCCATCAACAGCCCTTATTTCATATACATTTAACGGCGATGGCAGTGGGACTTTCGGATTTCTTGCACCCGCAGACGATTCCCCGCCCGAAGGCTTTCAATACATCGTCGATCCAGACGGCGATGGTGAATTATCTATAATAGAGCCCAATCAAATTGCTTCGCAGGGTATCGTGAGTGGCGACGGCGCGGTCGTCTCGTTGGTTGACACCGAATTCGGGGGTGATTTCATCGATATGGCGGTATTGATAAAAAACGGATCCGGATTGTCGGCGGCTGACATCGAGGGTGAATATATCGGGGTCGGGTATGGCGTTTTAATCGGAGACGGTCCTGAGCCGGAAACAACCGTATGGTCGATCACCGCAGATGGGATTGATAATATCAAATTTGCCATCCAAAAAAATTCGAACGGCTCGGAAGGTACTTTAGATACATCTTACACGGTGGAGCCGAACGGTCTCCTCCGAATCGAACTACCGGACGATCAATTCTATAGCGGTGCCGTCAGTGAGAACGGCGATATATTCACGTTTGTGGATACCAACGATAACGATAACTTCATCGAAATGGGAGTGGCCATTAAGAAAACTCAGTGAAGAATACGGTTTTAATGAAATTTATACGGCGCCCGGCCGCCCATTCCGGATCCAATGCTGATCTCGATAGGGTTGCCTTCATCATCGTTTATCACGGGCAGGACGAATCTTTTTTCCAACCGGTCTCCTGCTCG
>JASJCE010000360.1 GCA_030066155.1 Desulfobacterales bacterium
GGGCCCACCTGGGATCGAACCAGGGACCTACCGGTTATGAGCCGGTGGCTCTGCCAGCTGAGCTATGGGCCCGTCATCTGTAGATTGTAAATTGACAATCAAAAATATTCAATTCCTGCTTCGCCGGACTAGGTGTCGATAAAATTCTTCAATTTTCGGCTGCGAGTCGGATGTCTCAACTTTCGCAAGGCCTTGGCCTCGATCTGACGAATGCGCTCCCGGGTGACGGCAAAATCCTGCCCGACTTCCTCGAGGGTGTGATCAGCTTTCTCACCGATTCCAAATCGCATGCGCAGCACTTTTTCCTCGCGCGGTGTCAAAGTGGCCAGAACCTTCCGAGTTTGTTCGGCCAGGTTCATGTTGACGGCCGCATCGGAAGGCAGCATAAATTTTTTGTCTTCGATAAAATCTCCCAGATGGCTATCCTCTTCTTCACCAATCGGGGTCTCAAGCGATATGGGCTCCCTGGCGATTTTCAGCACCTTGCGAACCTTCTCCAGCGGGATCTCCATTTTCTCCGCAATCTCCTCCGGGGTGGGTTCACGCCCCTGCTCCTGAACCAGATAGCGTGAGGTTCGAATCAGTTTGTTGATGGTTTCGATCATATGAACCGGAATTCGAATCGTTCGGGCTTGATCTGCGATTGCCCGGGTGATCGCCTGCCGAATCCACCAGGTGGCGTAAGTACTGAACTTATAGCCGCGGCGGTACTCGAATTTGTCAACTGCTTTCATCAAACCGATATTGCCTTCCTGGATTAAATCCAGAAATTGCAGTCCGCGGTTGGTATATTTTTTGGCGATACTGACGACCAGGCGCAAGTTCGCTTTCGTCAACTCGCTTTTGGCCAGTTTAGCCCGCGAACGCCCCTCTTCGACGCTGGTCATGATCTTTTTCAATGACCGTATATTGGCCTTTATCGCCAGCTCCTTGGCGCCGACATCCTCCTGGATTTTCTTTGTTTCGCCGTGCAGTTTGCCCAGTTCATCCTTGGTGGTTTTAAGATGACTGCCGGCCCACTTCACAAAATTGGCCTTGGTTTTCAGATTTTCGAGCAACTCTTTGGTTGAAACATCCAGCCGGTCGGCGATTTCGCTGGTTCTTTTGACTCTGACATCGAACCAGCTGATCTGGTGCCAGATTTTGTTTTCAATATCATCGATCACACTTGCCTCGAGCCGCCAGTCCTTTAGCAATTCAAAAATTTTGTTTACACGCCGGATGATGTTTCTTTGGAGTTTACGCCGTTCATCTGCTCCCGGTTTTTTGGCGTATAACGTTTCCCGGAAACCTTTATTTTCCTCATGAATTCTTTTTATGGCGCGAATGGTTTCAAGGAATTTTTCGGTTTGGACGATCTCGTCTGCATAGGTATCGCCTTCATCTATATCTCTTAACACGTATTTGGGACGCAAAGCGCCATCTTCGATATCGCGGCCCAGGATAATGATCGATTCCACCCCCACCGTACTTTCCAAAAGCGCCCGCAGAACCTCCTGCTCGCCGGCTTCTATTTTCTTGGCGATTTCAACTTCGCCCTCCCGGCTGAGGAGCGTGACCAGACCCATCTCGCGCAGATACATCTTGACCGGATCCGTTACCGTGCCAAAATCCGATGCGGCCGCGCCTTTTACGACCGCTTTTTTATCTTTTACCTTTTTAAGCTTGACGACCTTTTTCTGGTGTTTCTCCTCAATTATTTCAATATTGTTGGCATAAAATAACATCAATGTTTCATCAAGTTGTTCCGGAAACAGCATGTCTTCAGGCAACATTTCATTGATTTCATCGTATGTTAGATAGCCTTGTTTTTTGCCTTTGGCCAGCAGTGTTTTTATCGCTTTAGGTGCAATCGTGTCTTTTTTCTCTTGAACAGCCGGACTTTTTTTAGCGATGCTGCGCTTGCTGGTCTTTTTCGCGGTTTTCTTCTTAGCAGATTGCTTTTTGACCGTTTCTTTAGCTTGAATTTTTTTACTGCTTTCCTTTTTTACAGCAGATTTCTTGGCCATAAAATCACGCCTCCCGAACACCTCGACTTATCAGCCGCAATCAGTATCGATACCTTTTAGTCAGCATTTACCAAAGCATATAAAGCGGGATATCCGTCCAAGCCCTGTCCAATATTATATGAAATTGATAATGAATTCAGGCATCTTGGCTGGCTCCCCAAACGCTATTTATCACCCAGCAGGGCCATCTTTTGTTTTTCTCGACGCTCGGCCAGCTTTTGCTTTTGACTGAGTAATGTAATCAACAGATCTTGATCATTATTTTTCTCGGCTGCCATGATCTGTTTTTCAAGCCACTCGTTGCTGCGAACTTGCTGCCGGTTATCAACGTAGGTCCGCAATAGCTTAAGGCAGCCACTCTTGTTCCATGATTCGTCTTCGAGCGCCAATGCGGCAACCATTGCCTGCTGCCCGTCGTCTTCTATTCCGCATATCAGTTCAGAAATCTGTTCGGTCGTTGTCGGGTTTAAATTTACGATCATTTCTGCAACAGATTTAAGATAATCATTTTCAAAGTATTCCAAAACATTTAGGCTGTTTATTTCAGGCAAAATATCAGGAAATTGCAGCATCATGGCAATGATCCGGCGTTCAAAACGGCTGTCGCCATCGGTTAGAAGGCCATCGGCTGTATCCGAACGGGTTAAAACCGAATCATGACCGTCAGTCCCGGATGGCGACCGGGTTGTTGGGCCTCGTTGCTGGTATTGGATGGCGCCAAGAGCACGAACGCGCTCCATTACGGCAGCCTCCGAAACCCCAACCCGTTCTGCAACCTGCTGGATGTATATTGAACGGGCCACTTGATCGTTGACAGCGGCCAAAGGTTTCTGCAGCTCGGAGATTACGCGTATTTTGCCCTCGGTTGTCAAACCGTGTTCACGGATTGCGCATTCCATAAGGAAGGTTATGATCCCCGCTGCATTTGACGCCAAATTCAGAAACGCTTCCGAACCGTTTTCCTGAATATATGAATCCGGATCGTGGCCGGCGGGGAGCACCAGGATCCGGGTGTCCGCCTTTTCTTCGCGAAACACATCTTCTCGGCGAAAATCGACATGTTCCTCCCAGAAGGTCTCGATGCAACGTTTGGCTGAGCGAATACCGGCTTCATCAGAGTCATAAACCAGCACCATTTGGCCGGCGTGCCGTTTTAGCACTTTAATTTGATCTGCAGTCAATGCGGTTCCCAGCGTCGCCACCGCGTTTTCGATTCCATGTTGATGAAGGGCCAATAAATCCAGATACCCTTCGACAATCAGCACGGTCCCGCTGGCTCGGCATTTGTCTTTGGCCCGGTGGATTCCGTATAGTGACCGTCGTTTGTTATAAATCATCGTTTCCGGCGAGTTTAAGTATTTGGGCAGTGTATCGTCCAGCACACGGCCACCGAAACCGATGATCTGTGAATTCACATCGAAAATTGGAAATATGATCCGGTTGCGAAATCGATCGTAATAACCGGACCTGTTTTTGCGCGGCAAAATCAAACCGCTTTTTTCGAGCAACAGCGTTGAGATTCGCTTCTGCGAGAGATACCGCAGCAGGTGATCCCAACCGTCAAGCGCAAATCCCAGTTTAAATGATTCAATCGTGTCCTTGGAAAATCCCCGCTGGATTAGATAGGCCCGAGCCTTCTGTGCAGCCGGGCTTTTTAGTAGCGCTCCGTGATAGAAGTTGGCTGCCCGGCGATTGAGGTCGAAAAGGTGCTCTCTTTGACTGATCTTCTTTTTTTGTTCCGCTGAAAGCGCTTTGTTCGGCAATTCAACGCCGTATCTCTTGGCCAGACGCCTGGCAGCTTCCGGAAAACCGAGCCCCTCCTGCTTCATCACAAAGCTGAAGACATTGCCGCCGGTATTACAACCAAAACAATGAAAAATCTGTTTGTCCGGGCTTACTGTAAAAGATGGCGTTTTTTCGGAATGAAACGGGCAAAGACCGGTAAAGTTTTTGCCTGCCTTTTTCAGAAGCACAGATTCAGATACAACATCCACAATATCGGCCGCATTCTTGATCTCTGAAATTTTTTCTTCAGGAATAAAACTCGCCAAAGACAGCAACCTCCATTGCCACTGTACAGGTGAGACAAGCGCAAGCGGAAGGGTCTCAACGGGAATCTAAACTTCCATTTCCAACACAAGCAATTCCAAGTACTTATGGAGCCGGTTTTTTCGAAGCGATTCCCGCAATGTTACTCTTTACACGGCAAATTCAATCGACTAAGATCAAACAGCCAATTTAATCCTAAGTAAACTTTTTGTCAATACGTTATTTTGACCATCTGTTTCCGACGTCATGCTGCCAGATAAAGCCAAGCAATGGCCTACCGGGATCCGCCGATGACGGAAAGCTAAAAAAGAAAAAATCGATCACGAAAATGTGAAAGAACGAAAACACGAAAAAAGGATAAGACCAGTTTCGTGCTTTCTAAATTTCGTGGTTTCGTGATTAGGATTTTTTTCATGATATACGAAGAAGTTGCACTGACGGTCCTTAAGGGGCGGGCCGCTGACGCCCCGACCGAACCAGTGCCAGTGATTCTTCGAAATCCAAAGTGCCGCTGTATAATGCCTTACCGGTGATGACCCCAATTACTCCACAGGCTTCCAGAGGCATCAGGTTGCGAATATCCTGGATCGTCGCTACGCCACCCGAGGCAACCACCGGGATGTTGATAGACTCGGCCAGTCTGCGGGTTTCTTCAATATTCGGACCGGTTTGCATCCCGTCCCGATAAATATCCGTGAAGTTGATGTGGGATAGACCACAATCTTCAAAAAACCGGGCGGATTCAACAGCGTCGACTTGTGTGTTCTCGGTCCAGCCTTCGATGGCCACCCGTCCTTTGCGGGCATCAATACCGACAACGACCCGTCCGGAAAAGCGTTCAGCCATCCGCTTCACCCAATCCGGGTTTTTGATCGCTTCGGTACCAATGATGACTTTTTCAATTCCCAGATTTAAATACGTTTCGGCGGTCTGTTCATCTCTGATGCCACCGCCCAATTGTATCGGCGTATCAATGGTTTTCATGATGCGCTTGATCGCGTCGAGATTCTGCGGGCCTTTGGTAAAGGCACCGTCCAGGTCAATCACATGGATCAACTCTGCCCCGGCATTCGCCCACTTTCGCGCCATGGCAGCCGGATCGTCTGAAAATACCGTCTCCGCATCCTGACGCCCCTGAAGAAGTCGGACGCATTTACCATTCTTTATGTCTACAGCAGGAATGATGATCATGGTTCGGCGTTATTGAAATCAGAGCGCACCCTTGGAAGACGGTACTCCGGCAATTCGATCATCTAAGGATGCCGCCTGATCCAGGGCCCGGCCAAAAGCTTTAAAAATGGATTCAATCAGATGATGATCATTTTCGCCATAGGCGGCATTGATGTGTAAATTCATACCGCCTTTTTGACTTACGGCACGAAAAAACTCCCGGGTCAGTGACGGTGTTAGCGGGATACCAAAATCGATGGACTCCGGAATATGGCAAACCAGATATGGCCGATTCGATAGGTCAACTGTAACCGCCGCAAGGGAATCATCCATAGGGACGACCGCATGGCCGTAACGCTTAATCCCTTTGCGGTCTTTAAGTCCTTGGGAGATAGCTTCACCGAGAACCAGTCCCACATCTTCGATTGTATGATGATGGTCGACATCCAGGTCCCCGACAGCCTTCAACTCGAGATCAAATAACCCGTGAACCGCAACAAGCGTGAGCATATGGTCGACAAAAGCAATGCCACTGTCAATCTTGCTCACGCCGGTACCGTCCAAATTAATCAGAAGCTGTATATCGGTCTCGTTTGTTTTGCGCGTAACTGAGCCCTTTCTGGCCATAAATACCCTATTACCTTCTTAGTCGATTTTGTGTCAGAAGATAAACCATATTCAGCAATAATCAATGCAAAATCAGATTTTTAGACCAAAAAAAAGGTGACCCGCCACCACGACGAGCCACCTGTGAAAGGAGGTCAGAATGAAGCACTATGACGCACTTACTCTGAGATGATTCAGTTTGAATCATCAGTATTAACGAACCACATAAAGAGCAATGGTTACAACCGTCGGCAATTAATTTCATGGGCAGATGTTCGGACAGGGTAGGATCGCGGATAAAGTTGACTGCAGCGCAGAATTGGTTTAATACACCGTAATAAGTAAAAATTTTGGTGGAGATGAGGGGGATCGAACCCCTGACCTCGGCGTTGCGAACGCCGCGCTCTCCCGTCTGAGCTACATCCCCACGCGGATGTCTTTCCATATCAAATCGAAAATTGACGGTCAATTGAAAATAAAACATGCCAACAGCGTGATTTATGAATGGGAGTATATAAATGCAACATCAGATAAAATTAAACGATGCCATCAAGCGTTTTACCCTGGATCAGGATAAGGTGTATTCGCCCCGGGAGACCGTAAAACGCTTCCGTGATAGATTGAAGCAAATAGATTTAGACATATTGAAAAGCACGATCCGAATTGATAACGGCCGCCTGGATATCCCGGTTTATTTCAGCACCTGCGGCGCGGATGCCGTTGAAACCATTGGCACTAAAAAACAGATGGGTAAAGGCGGTACCCCGGAGCAGGCCGAGGCCAGCGCGGTCATGGAACTGGCAGAGCGATTCAGTTTCTTCAGTTTCGCAAAAAATCCGGCAAATTTCACAACCGGCACATTCACCAACGTGCAGGATCGGGCAATCCCCTTTGAGCAGATCGCTCAATCGGTCCATGATGAGTCCGACGATCTCGTCGTTACCCGCAAAATATTTGAAAATCTTCCGCTTAAATGGACGTGGGGTTACAGTTTAACGCGTGAGCAGGAAGTGTTGATACCGTTTGACTGGTTTTTTTCAATCAACGAATTTAATGGACCATCAGCCGGCAACTGTGTGGAAGAAGCGCTGAGCCAGGGCATCTGCGAAATTGTCGAACGCCACACGTCATCGTTGGTTAGCCATAACCGCATACGGGTTGCCGGCATACGATCCGAATCGGCAAGTGATCCGCTGGTGATCGAGATGCTGGCAAAGTATCGCAAAGCCGGCATTAATCTCTACCTATCCGATTTCTCGCTTGACACCGGAATTCCCACCGTGGGGGTTATGGCAATTGACCCCTCAACATTCCCACAGATGAGCGAGATTGTCTGGACCGCCGGCACCACGCCCGGTCCCCAGAAGGCATTAAGTCGGGCGCTGACTGAAGTGGCCCAATTGGCAGGAGATTTTAATACGGGCGCCAATTATGTTGCCAGTGGTCTGCCAAAATTCTCGAAAATCGAAAAAGCCGACTTCATCACTAATCCCGATCGCACGGTTGATATTACCGATCTGCCGGATTTGTCCGATGACAATATAAAAACCGAGGTACTGAATTGCATTTCCGCTTTGGCAGCAAATCGGATGGAGGTTATGGTCATCAACACCATGCATCACCAGCTGAACATCCCGGCTTTCTACACGATCATACCCGGTGCGCATTTCAGAGAACGGTCTTTAGGCACCAGCGTCGGGATGTTCTCAACCAAACACATTTATGAAAACAGCCCTCCGCACGAGGCCATCGCAAAGCTGGAAGACATTCAGAAAATGCTGCCGGACAAATACTACGTCCACTTTTACCTGGGCGCCTGTCATCTGGCAATTGATGATCCGCAAACCGCCTGCACCTACTTTCAACAGGCGTTGAAGCTGGAACCGACCCAACAGGACATCCCCAGTATATATTCCTATCTGGGAGTGGCCCTGAAGGAAATGGGCGAATATCGTCAGGCCCTGGACGTATTACAGGAAGGCCGCCGGCTGGACCCGGAAAGAACGGATATCCATAATTTGATGGGATTTTGCCATTTCAAGCTAAATGAACACCTTGAGGCAATTGATCACTTCCAGAAAGTAATTGATCTGGATCCCTCATCCGCCATCGACTATGCCAACATTGGTGCGAATTATCGCAAACTGGGTGAAACTGAAAAAGCCAGAAGATATTTCCAGATGGCGTTGACCCTGGACAACACCATCCAATTCGCCGAGGATGGCTTGAGGGAACTTCGGGGGGAAAATTAATCTGTAGTAAAAGGTTTCAGTGTTCAGGTTTCAGTGTTCAGGTTTCGGGTTTCGGTGTTCAGTGTTCAGGTTTCAGGTTTCAGTGTTCAGGTTTCAGGGCAAATAATTTAGGTATTGCGAATTCATGAATTTAGGAATTCATGGATT
>JASJCE010000033.1 GCA_030066155.1 Desulfobacterales bacterium
GGCAAATACCCGCCGAGACCAATCCAGAATCGATTTCGGTTCAGTCCAATTTCCGGTTCTCATCATATGCCAAATATTAGCAACTATATTCAGGATAAGGCAAGCAAATATCAGACCCCATTCAAACCGCATATTAGCGTCGCCTCTAACCGCGATCGTCCACTCTGATCAAATAAAAAACTATAGATTTTTAAAGATAAAGAGGAATGGATTCTTATCTTAAAAATAAATAATCTGACAGGATCAACAGGATCGTTGGGATAATACGGCCTTCGGCCGAAAGGCCCCTCGCCGCAGGCGAAAAAATTCATGATAATCCTGTTAATCCTGTCTTAATAAAAAAATAAAAATCGAATCCATTCCACATATTATCATCTATTTGACGTTTCATATAAAGGGCCTCAGATCCAGCCTAATTAAATTTCTGGACAGGCCCAGCATAACAGTTTAGTTTTATTCCCAGCGGAATGAACTTCATCAGAAAATAAACCAAAATACAGAAATCACGAACAAAAAGAAATTGCATTACACCGGATGAACTCAAAATGATCCGAATATCAGTGTCTCGATCCAGGACCAGAATGTGGCTGTCCATATTAATCATTATTTCGATCAATTTAATCGCAGTTGCTGCGAGCCCGGGTAAGGTTGTGGTCTTTGACGGCGTAACGACCGTTCAAACGCCGACCCGCATCCAGGTCCTGACCAAAGGTCGCTTGTTTGCGCAGGGCGGCCGGCTGGTCGACATTTACCTGAACGATCAACACCTGAAAAAAATTATGACCGGCGGAGACGGCTACGGATATTTGAAACATATACCCGAAAAACCGGGATTCCAGAAAGTTTTAGCGCGATCGGGTGCTACCAGTTCATCAGGTTTGCTGCTGGTAGCACGCCGCAGTGAAAAGGTGATCATCATCGAGGTTGAAGGCGCATTTAAGGATGCGGTGTTTTCAAGCGAGCTTCGCGCAAATAGCCAGGAAGCCGTGAAAAAATTGGATGAAACGTATACCCTCATCTATCTGAGCCGATTGCTCGGCAAAGGAATCAGTCGAGGCTGGCTGGAGAAGGAGGGTTTCCCGGAATCGGTCATTTTGCGTTGGCGGGGCACCCGTACATTTAAATCTCTTTCCAAGAAGGGCATCAACTTGCACGCAGTGATCGGATCCGCGGCCGTGATGTCAGCGGCCAAAAAGCACATCGAGCATCGCTACGCCTTTGAAAAGAGCAAAGACGCCAAGCTCGTTAAAAACTGGGATGAGATTCTGAAACTTCTGCAGTCGACCGCCCCTGATGAAAAGGCAGAGGACAGAGGGCAGAAAACAGAGGACAGATGACAGAAAACAGAGGACGGAAGCCAGATGTCAGTAGATAGACGACAGATGACCCGTCTTCGCTCTTCAGTTTTCACTTTCAGCTTCGACCCGACACGTCGAGCTTCCGTCTTCGCTCTCCGAGCTTCGCCGAGACACGTCGCCGCGGCAGGCAGAGGACAGACGACAGATGTCAGAAAACAGAAGTCAGATGACAGAAATGTGTTTTAATTATTTGTTATCCGTTATTGGTTATTGGATTGAGAAGGCCGTCCAGCGGCCATGTTCGAAACTCGCCCTGACACAGCTGTTTGTTAGGATAAATGCGGAGCAGACCGTTTAAATAAAGCGGTTCATTCTAAAATCGATAGAATTCCTCAATTCGTCATTCTTCAATCGTCATTCGACATTTGCTTGGTACAATCCCCGATCCGAAATCGCAAATCCCAAATCGGATCATTCCGTTCCGGCATATTTGCGGATTGTGCCGTCAACCGCCACGGCATAAACAGCCCCATCGCGGCCAATGGCGATTGAAGAGAACCCATTGCCCCGAAAATTGGTATCGGAGGCCCGGGTCTTGAGATCATGGGTCGCGGTCAGCATTTCAAGGGATGAGACATAGACAAGGTTGGCGGTAACGGCTGGAGATGCGTGGGTGGTGCCCATCAAGGGCAATTTCCCGGAAAAGTTCGCATCTTGCACAAGCGTGCCGTCTGGGGCATTGAGCACCTGGAGCTGATCTTTGGATACGATAAAGACATGCTGATCCGGTGACCCGGCCGGAGTGGCAAATACCGCCTGACCGGCATCATATTCCCACATTTTGACACCTGTCTTTACATCATAGGCCAGGACCTTTCCATCCTCCCGCCCGAAGATCATCATGCCGTTAGCCATTATCGAGGCAGAGGAATGTTTGTCCAATCTGTGCTCCAGGCGCCAGAGCATATTCAGGTTCTGGCCATTCCACTCGAATACGCCGATGCTGCACAAATTGTCTGCAATGGCAATCAACGGATTTTGCGTGTCCGCCACAACAGCAACTGTGGGATCGATGAACCGGTCCGGCAGATCCATGCCTCCGGTTTGCATTTTGACCGGGAATCTCTCAATCATTTCGCGGGTTTTTACTAATTCAGCCATAATATCCGCATATTCCGAGGGGCTTTCAGACGCACTGAAGGGGCAGGATCCAAGAGCTTGCCGGTCGAGCTGCGTCACCCCGTCACGGTCATCGCGCAATACGAACACCTCTCCCCTGACATCATCGATCATACCCGTTGATATGTACACGAAAACATAGGTAACCTTGGAGGCTGTGAGAACTTTGGGCGATCCGGTCGTATAACCGTTGTCAGGAAATGAAAAAGACCATTTGACATTGCTGTTTTGGTCGACTTTATGAAGGGTGCTCCGAAATCGACCATCTTCCGCCTGATGATTGGCGATGATATAAATATCACCTTTATCTGAAACCGACGCCGATGAGACGATCCGGGTATTGGAATTGACGGCTCCCAACCGACGCTGCCATTTTTCAGTGCCGTCTTCCGATCGGATTGCTACCAGTTTCGCATTGGTCGTTCCGATATACAAGACCTCCCGCCGCTGGGCATCCATTCCGATTACCGGCGAGGATCCGGTAATTCGGTAGGGATTGGAAATCCAGCTGGAGGAGAGTGCAAATCCGCTGGTGATGGATTGAAAGCCTTGACTTGCGGAATTCCCGTGAAGATTGCCCCACCTGATCGGCTCCGGGCCGGCGCAATTGATTACCATTGCCGCAGTCATAACCAAAATCACAGATCGCAAAAAACTGCTCATGTCGCCGTCCTCAAATCTTGACGAATATTTCAGCCGGTTACTCGATGACTAACTAGACCGCTAAAAACCGCAACTGCCCGCAGCATTCGGGCTGATTAGCAACCTACTATATTCCGATTTTGGAAGACAAATCAAGCCTATATGTTGTTTTTGGTCAGCAAGGAGTCAAAAAAAAGTGGTGGAGAGAAAAAATTGCAGATTTCGAATTGGAAAAGCAAAGGGCATAGCGCAGAGAGCGTATAGGACGTATAGGACATATAGGCCCTATAAACCCTATATTTCCTATACTCTTCTGCCAAACAACCCGCAACCAGCAACTCGCAACGCGTTTTACCACCAGCGATATTGCCAGTTACCGCAGTGCAGCACATGCATCACTTCGACCGAAAACAGCAGGGCCATCGAAGAATAAAAAATCCACATCAAAATTAGAATGACCGAGGAAAGCGAACCGTATAGCAAATTAAGTTCGGTTATATTTTGGACGTAAAAACCGAAGAAATTGCGGGCCAATATCCATAAAAAACAAAATATGAGTCCGGCTAATAGTTGATGTCGCATCTTGATTTTGACGTTCAGGAACAGCTTAACGGTTGCCAGAAAAAAACCAACCATCACCAGGACCGAAGCCCCGTTGATCTGTAGTGAGTTAGCAGAATTCACCGCCATCTGATAAATTTGATCAAGATAAGGGGTTTTATTAATCGCGGTTAGCAGCTGCGTAAATGAGGTCGACATGATTATCCAGGTAAAATTGGATATAAATATCAGCAACACAGCAAATATGCTCATGGTGACATAAACGGCCTGACCAAAAAGAAGGTGGCGCGCCGGCAGCTGGAAAATCTTGCGGTAGGAAGTCTCAAGTGTCTTAAAGATGAGTCCGCTGATAATCGGCAGCATTAAAAAATTGATAATTTTGAAGGAACCATGGGCCTGCGGATTGATCACATGGGATTTCATCCAGTCCCGGGATACAAAGGGAATAACCTGATTCATTTCATCGGCCAGCATCTCGGTGACTTGGCCTGTCCAGTTGGTTTGGGCAAAGAATAATTGCTGAAAGAAGTCAACGATCAGGATGCTCAGCGTTGCGAAAGGAATAATGGACAGCAAAAACACAAATGAAACCGATAACGACAGGGTAAAACAGTCATCCTGAACGAATTTCCGAAAGGAAATGATGAATAGTTTGTGGCCGACGAATCGATGTCGCAAATCCAGGATTCTTGCTACCATGCCGAGTGCCTGTCCGTTTCAAATAGGGTTTCAGATATCAGGTTGGATCGATCAGCATGAATCCGCAAATTCCGACTCCAGATCTGCGCGGACATCCTCGGTCAACGATTTAATATTCGGAAAAAGATCCGTCAGGATGGTTCTGGCTTTTTCGATGCTGGAGATGGCCTGGGAGATTTTGTTATTCTCGGACTTTGTCAGGTTTACCTGATCTTTTATTTCGCCAATATCATCACAGATAAAATCGACCTCGCTGATGACTCGAAAAAAATCCTCTGCCTGCATAGTTTTCTCCTTTTTTTGGTGTTTCGCCCCCGAAACTGAAAAACAAACATAATTTCAATATTTTATTTGAAATTAGATCTGTTTTTCAAACCATCAGAAGTATCGGCACATCGATCTTAAAGCTTGAGCCTTTTTTGACGAAGCGTGTATGACGAAATGATCCCACCTGCCGGAGGCGCCCACACAAGATCAATAACTTATCGGCGCCGCCTTAGGCTGCAACGCGTCCAGTCTGATATCAAAGCAGCGATCACCAGCAGAGCAAGGCTCCAGCCCTTTCGAGGGACCTTCCTCATACCCCCAGCTCTGCTGGTGGTCGCTGATTTAAAGAATTCACCGCAGAGTTCGCTGAGGACACCGAGAAAACTGATTTTTAAATACTCTCTGCGTAACTCTGCGGTCAGGGGGTGAAAAATGACAACGATGAAGTTTCTAGTCGATTGTGACATGCGGGAATCGCTTTGATGAATAAAATTTAGTTTTTGTGCTTGACATTAATTACTAAGATTGCCAAAAAATAGACTTTACATCTGGAGTCTTGGGAAACATCTATTGAAAAATGACCCTTAAACTAAGAAGGAGGAAAGTATGGTTTTCAGATTGATTAAAACGCTTGCAGTTGCTCTGGTTTGCTTTTTGATGATGGCGCCGTTGGTCCAGGCAGATGTTGTCGATGATATCAAAAAACGGGGGAAGCTGGTTGTCGGCGTCAAGGCTGACTACAAACCCTATGGATTTCGTGACACCAGTGGCAATATAGTGGGGATCGAACCCGATTTGGCCCAGGAAGTTGCCGATAAGCTGGGAGTCAAATTAGAATTGGTTCCGGTTGTCGCTTCCAACCGCATGGAATTTTTAAAGCAGGGCAAAATTGATTTGATGATTGCCACAATGACAGACCGGGCTGACCGCGCCAAAATGGTTTTCATTCTGCAACCGAATTACTATTCATCTGGCACAAATGTGCTGGCCACCAAAAAGGCCGGACTGAAAGATTGGGAAAATCTTCGCGGTAAACCGGTCTGCGGCATCCAGGGGGCCTTTTACAATAAACGAACTGCCAAAGAATTCGGCGCCAAAATCGTTGCCTTCAAGGGAACCGCCGAAGTGCTGAATGCCTTGCAGCAGGGGCGCTGCATTGGATTTGTTTATGATGATTCATTTATTATCGCCAAGCTGCAGGATCCAAAATGGGGGGATTATGAGATGCCACTTCCCACAATGGATGATGCCCCGTGGGGCTTGGCTGTGAAACATGGGGAGTATCGCTTTTACGGTATGATGTCGGAAATGATCATGAAATGGCATGCCAGCGGACGCATCATCGAGCTTGAAAAGAAATACGGCATCGAGCCGACGCCATTCGCGATAAAGATGCACAAAAAATATTCAGGTAAGAAATAAAGCAGTTATATAAAAATCGTTCCGGGTTCAGCGTTCAGAGGTTCGGAACCCGGAACGCTCCCATGAAACTACCTGGAATGACGAATGACGATTGAAGATTGACGAATGGTGGAAGTCGCTTCGCTCAATCTTTTTAGAAAGACAGAATGCATTATTCGACGTTGGACGTTGGACGTTCGATGTTGGACGTTCATCAGTTTCTTCTCCGATCAGACCGGTCTTTTTTGGTCGGCGACCGGGCTGGAACCTGAACCCTGAACCCCTGCTTGTGGAGTCGTAGCCCGAGTTGCTAGGTCGTAGCTGATAGCGAAGCACGAAGGGCGAAGACCCAAACCCAGAACCTTGGAACCCTGAACCCAGAACCTTGACTCATGGAAGCTTTCTTCGAATGGTTTCGGTGGCTGTACGATGAAACCGGCGTAAATCTGACGTTCATATACGACGCATTCGATCGCGCCCGCCTGATCAAGGGTTTTTTTACAACGGTCTGGCTTTCGGCGGTATGTCTGGTTCTGTCCGTTATCATTGGAGTGGTCGGGGCCTGGTTGCAGGGATCGCGCTTGAAGTGGACCCGGCGTATCGTGCAGGGCTATATCCAGTTTTTCCGCAATACGCCTCCCCTGGTTCAGCTTTATTTTTTCTATTTCGCCCTGGGCAGCCTGATGCCCAAAGTCCAAAATGAATGGGGCGGTTATGAGCCGGTTTTGGGGAATTTTGCCTGGGCGGTTATCTCCCTTTCGTTTTTTGCCGGATCGTTCAATGTCGAAATCTTTCGTTCAGGCATCGAGGCCGTTCCCACATCCACCATTGAAGCGGCCGAATCCCTCGGCTACACCCGCCTGAAGGCTTACATCCATATCGTTCTGCCTCTGGCATTTCGGGTTTGTCTGCCGGCCTTGAACAATAATCTGGTCAACCTGGTTAAAACCACCACCCTGGCATTTGCCATCGCCGTGCCTGAAATGCTGTATGTCAGCAGTCAAATCTGGAGCGACAATGTCAATGTCAGAGAGATGATGACTTTTTTGCTGGTCGCCTATGTTGCGTTGGTGGGCATTCTGGTGTGGGCCATGAATCGCTGGGAACGGGCCATGAATATACCGGGCTATGGGAGTCAATAGATGTTCAGACGTAAACGTTATATACACCCGCCTGAACTGAATCCCAGACATGAACTGGCCGTCCTTTTGCCGATGCGGACGGACCGGTCAGGGGTTGGGCATACCGAGAAAAAATCCGACCTATCGCCCATCGGCCGCTTACGCGCAATTCACCTGCTTTGGCTGTCCCTGTTTTGCGCCGCCAGCGCATTTGCCGCTGCTGCTCAGAGCAACGGGGATGAACCATCCATTATTAAAACGATACTGATCTGGACACCGCTGCTCTTGAAGGGCTTTGGATTCAATATTCTGATAAGCTTTATGTCCATGGCAATCGGTACCGTATTCGGATCTATTTTGGGCGTTCTGCAAATATCCCTGCTGCCGCCGATACGGCTGACCTCCAGTTTTCTGACCCAGTTTTTCAGAAATTCGCCCTGGCTGGTATTGCTCTTTTACTGTATGTTCATGCTGCCATTTGAAATTGTGATCGGCGGACTGCGAATACCGTTTCCGGATTGGATCAAAGCTGTAATCGGGCTTTCCCTTCCGGTTATGGCCAATGTGTCCGAAATTGTCCGGGGAGCAATTAATTCCATCCCCTCCGGCCAGTGGGAGGCTTCGGAATCGCTGGCATTTACCCGTCTTCAGCAGATTTGGCTGATCATTCTGCCCCAGTGCTATAAACGCATGCTGCCGCCCTGGATGAATCTTTATGCCATATTGACGATGGCCACCGTGCTCGCCTCTATTGTGGGCGTAGAGGAGGTTATGACGTTGGCCGGGCAGGTGCTGGCGGCCGAAGGGCGCCCTGAATTGCTAGTCCCCATTTACAGCTTTGTGCTGGTGTGGTTTTTTGCTTACTGCTACCCGATCGCCAGATTGACCATTCGTCTTGAAAGGAAGTATGCTTTAAAAGTTTGAAAGGATGAAAAGAATGCCGGCACCGGCTGATCATACAGAAAACAGCACCATTGTCAGCATCACGGATGTCTACCAGTCCTTTGGAGACAATCAGGTGATCAAGGGGATTTCATTCGAAGTGGCCAAAGGTGAAGTCATTTGCATTATCGGCCCTTCCGGTTCGGGCAAATCCACCCTGCTGCGGTGTATCAATGGTTTGGTTGAGATCGATTCAGGATCCATCAAGGTTAAGGAGATGGAAGTGCATGATCCGCACCTGGACAAGCTTGCCCTAAGAAAAATGGTCGGCATGGTATTTCAGCAGTACAATCTGTTTCCCCACAAAACAGCCATAGAAAATATCATGATGGCGCCCATTCATGTTTTGAAGCAGGACACTGAGGCCGTAAAAGAGCGCGCATACCGGCTGATGAAAAAGGTTCGGCTGGAGGGCAAGGAAAATTTTTTCCCTGGACAACTATCCGGCGGCCAGCAGCAGCGGGTTGCCATTGCCCGCTCCCTGGCGATGAATCCCGAGGTTATGCTTTTTGATGAAGTGACGGCCGCGCTGGATCCTGAAACCGTAAAAGAAGTTCTGGTTACAATTCGCGACCTGGCCGAAGAAGGAATGACCTGCCTGCTGGTGACGCATGAAATGGGATTTGCTCGGGAACTGGCCGATCACATGTATTTTACCGATAACGGCGTCATCGTCGAACACGGGCCGCCGAAAGAATTCTTCGAAGCCCCCGAAGATCCCCGCACACAGGAATTTTTGAGTCAAATACTCTAAACCCGTTTTCCGTAATTATTTAAACAATACGTGTTGAATAGGATGATGGAGCGCAGCGACCCCACAATTTTAGGCATTTTAGGCAATTTAGTTCACTTTAGACATTATGGAGTATTGGGTTTGCCTTATGCGAATCGACAACAAGCAACCCTTGGCAAATAGAGTCACCGTCGTCCCCAATGGCAAAATCATTTATCTGAATCCCCAAAATTCGGAGGACCTTAGTTTCGTCCGGGAGGCATACGGCTATGCTGCCGAAGAAAAAGGCTGGTTTCGCGAGCGAGATCGTCTTTTTATTTTTTCAGGAGCACTGAAGGCAGCGTCCGCCGAGGCAAAACTGCGTGGACCCGCTCCGCCGGATATTCTGGACGTACCGATGCCACCCAAACCGGACGGACCGATATCCCGGCGCCTGCTAACCATGCCTGACGGCACGATCATACGCTGGATTCGTCATCCGAGTGCCTTACCCAAATCATGCCAATCGCATTGGCGCAACCATACAGCACTCTTCGAAATGAGCGGTAAAAATCCGGATTTTGTCTGCTATACATCGATACCGTCTTTTGCGGTCCTGGATGGTGCCGACGGAAAATTTCGATTTGTAGGACCGGGGGGAATTCGCTGGATAGATTACCCGAATAAAGCCGCGGCCATCTCCGATGCCATGGATATGAGCCTGGCGGTTGCCATGAAAATTCAGGTTGTCCGGACGCCCAGCGGCGGCAATAAAATCTCCGTCATTGGCGACCGGCGTCACAAACCGGAAGTGTTACGTTCCATTTTTGCGGCATACGAACGCCTGGGTTTCATCGTGACCTCAGCCGACCTGGGCCTGTCATTAAAAGATCTTGAGAAATATGCCCTGCCGGTGGCGCCGACGACCATCGTTCCCATGGGCGTCTATAAAAACGGAATTCCCTCCGCCCGGGTGACAGCTGATGCCTGTTTACCGGGGTTGCAGGCCATGGCCGCGAGCCTGCCAAACGCCCCACCGTTGCACCGCCTGACCGTATCACTCCAGGGAATCGGTGAAGTGGGCTTTAGACTGGCTCAGCACCTAATCGAAAAGGGTGCCGGAGTAATCATTTCCGAGCTCGACGTAGAAACCTGCGACCGGTTTCGAAACGAATGCAAAAATGCCGTTGCCTCGGGACAGGCCCGATTCCTGGATGATCCGGATAAAATCTATGACACGCCGGCCGACATTCTCTGTCCCTGTGCGCTGCGAGACATACTGGATCAATCTAATTTAAAACGGCTGGAAAGGGCCGGTATCCGCATCATCGGGGGACCGGCTAACAACTTATTCCCTGATCAGATCAATGGCCCCTGGTTGTACCACAATGCCGGGATGCCGGTAGTACCCTATGAGGGCATCGGGGCCGGCGGCGTTACCGGTGTTGCCTATTCAGTCATGACGGGCATTTTCGGTAAAAGCCCATTTTCGATTGAAGGCAAGATCCAACTGATACATGATTACGTGACAAAGGTGCTGCGCTGGTCACATCGATATGATTTGCCACCCCAGGTGATATCCGATCGAATTCTATTCCGCAGCCTCCAACGCAGGCGACTTTTACAGCAAAGGCAAACGGAAGCATTGCTGGAAAGATTACGTTTGACTTTTAATCGAGATAACCGAAACGTCGAACAAGATCTGGTAAATGAATATACAAAGCGAGGGTTCTTTTACGGAACGGGGCAATACAGGCGAATAGAGTATTGATCCTCCCTCAGCCAGGCAAGGAGCATAACGATGAACAGCGGCGGATTAACCGGCGGCATTTACAAACCGCTTGCCGAGGAACAGGTGGCCTTAATTCACGATCAAGCCCTCCGACTTTTGGAAGAGGTGGGCATGACTTATGAAAACGGGCAAGATGACATGCTTGATCTGGTGTCCAAAGCCGGCGCCAAGGTCGACACCAATGCTCAGCGTATCTTCTTTCCACGACAGTTGATTACTGAAATGGTGCGCCAGGCACCCGCAGAGGTAACACTCTTCAGTCGCGACGGAAAAAATGATTTAATTTTGGGCAAAGACCGCGTCTATGCGGGAACCGGCGGCACGACGGTCAATGTTTTGGAGATGGAAAGCAACCAGGTGCGGCCTAGCAAGCTCGAGGATATCTATAATATTGCGCGCATTACTCAAGAGCTGCAACATATCCACTTTTTTCAAAACTGCTGTGCTCCCCAGGATGTGCCGATCGAGCACTACGATCTGAACATCGCCTTTGCGGCCATGTCGGGAACCACCAAACATGTGATGTTCGGATGCAATTTTGACGAGGGCCTGCGCAGCACGTTTCAAATGGCCGCCAGGATTGCCGGCGGAGAATCGGCCTTGCGAGCACGCCCGTTTTTCTCCATCAGTTCTTGCATGATCATCAGCCCCTTAAAATTCTGCACCCAATCGACCAAAAACGTGCGAACCGCCGCTGAACTTGAAGTCCCAACCACCATCACCAGTGCACCGATGAGCGGTTCGACTTCTCCGATGACGATGGCCGGCACGTTACTGCAGACGCATGCCGAGGAGTTAGCGGGAATAACCGTCCATCAGCTTTACCGTTCCGGTGCCCCGGTCCTATACGGCGGCCTCCCGGCAATGGCCGACATGACGAGTATGGGCTACCGGGGCGGCGCAGTGGAATGCGGCATTATGCAGGCTGCTATTCATCAATTAAGCCGATATATCGATGTTCCCAACTACGCCAGCTCGGGCCTGTCCGATGCGAAAATTCCCGACGCCCAGGCCGGCTGGGAAAAGGCATTTACGACCGGCTTGGCCGTTATGGGTGGATGCAACTACATTCACCACGCTGCCGGCATGCTGGAATCAATGGCCTGTGTGGCCTATGAGCAATATGTCATCGATGACGAAATCATTGGTCAAGCCTGCAAGATATTGGAGGGAATACCCACAGATGAAGAGCATTTAGGCTTCGAGGCAATCCGTGCAGCGGGACCCGGCGGAAACTATCTCGTGTCACAGCATACCTTTGATCACCTGCGTACGGAATACTTTCAAGGCAACGGCGTAAGCGACAAAGGCAATCGCGACCAGTGGGTCAAGAGCGGAGAACTGAGCGCCAGGGATCGGGCCATCGGTATCGTGCGGGGCATTCTTGACCGTCCCGAGGAGCCAAAAATCGATCCGGAAATTGAAAAGGACATTCGTCGTGATTTTAAAGTGTTTCTGTAAGATTCCGGAAGGCCTGTGACCCATTTGCCCCTAATACCCAACCCGGCAAAGCCGGAATTGAAGATTGAAGATTGGATATTGAAAAATGAAAAATAATTGTGACGTAATTATTATCGGTGCCGGTATCATCGGCTGCTGCATCGCTTTCGAGCTCAGCAAAAAAGGTTACCGTACTCTGAATATCGATTTTCAACCGGCAGCCGGGGCGGGGTCGACTTCCAATTCCTGCGGCAATGTTCGCTTTTATTATTCCACCCGCGATGGCGTGGCCCTGGCCTACGAAAGCGCATGGTATTGGCACAACTGGCGCAAGTACATCGGTGTCAGGGATGACCGCGGATTGGCTGCCTATCATAATACCGGTTCGATATTTATCAAAAATCAGGCAGTAGACTGGCCGAAAGTCAAGGCCAACTTCGACAGCTTGGGAGTGAAATATGAAGATTGGGATCTTGCCACACTTCAACGAAAAATTCCGGTTGCAGATTTTCATTCCTTCTATCCGCCCAGAAGGCCTGAAGATCCGGAATTCCTTGCGCCTTCCGGATCATGGCTCGAAGGGGCCTGCTACACGCCCGAATCCGGTTATGTCGGTGATCCGCAGCTGGCCACCCAGAACGTGGAATGTGCAGCCCGGGCGGCTGGCGCGAATTTTAAATTCAACCGGCGCGTCACCGCAATTCGGTGTGATAGCCGCAAAGTTCTGGGAGTCACCCTCGACAACGACGAGCCAATCGATGCCCCTGTCATCGTTAATGTCAGCGGCCCCCACTCATTCAAGATTACCGAAATGGCCGGATTGAGCGAGAGCAATAACATTAAGACCCGCGCGTTGAGGCATGAAGTTCACGTGGTACCACCGCCGGAAGGCTACCGGCCGGAGGAAGACGGATATCACACCAACGATGCCGACATCGGGGCATACTACCGGCCCGAGGCCGGAAATATGATATTGACCGGCAGTGTCGATCCGGCCTGCGACCCCCAGGATTGGGTGGACCCGGACAATTTCGACAACCAGGTTTCAGAAAGCCAGTGGAAAGCACAGGTCTATCGCCTGGCCCGGCGCATACCGGCCTTGCCGATTCCCAATAAGCCCTCCGGCATCGTCGATCTCTACGATGTCAGCGACGACTGGCTTCCGATTTATGACCGGTCGGATCTGGGGGGCTTCTACCAGGCCATCGGCTCCAGCGGCAACCAGTTTAAAACGGCACCGGTTGTGGGCGGAATGATGGCGGAATTGATTGATAAAGTTCAAAATGGATACGACCATGACGCCAGTCCACTGCAATTTAAGTTGCCCCATTTAGGCCACACGATTGATATGGGCGCCTTTCACCGCAACCGCAAAATAAATCGTGACAGCAGCTTTTCGGTGATCGGATAACGGCAGGTTACACAATCCACCATCACCGACCGGCCCTTGCGCTGACGAATTTCATCTTCGGCCGATATATATTGCTACATTGTGATATAATATATTAAATTTATTGACAATTATCAGAGTTTTTTTGTATTCACTCAAAAAATAAAATAGACGGATCTTGATCTTATCCTCTGTATGATCCGACAAGCGAAATTATATACCTCCGTTTAATCGAACTATTGATCTCATTCGAAACCTCACTTTGAGCTAAGCTTCATCCTGAAACGAAATTCACCTGCAGCTCAGCCTATCTGAAATCCGCAATCGAACTAGTCCATTATCTTCGTCTGCGGATATTTGGCCCGCCATTCCTGCCAGCGGGTATCATCGGCATCGAGTTTGGGCAGCCACCTTTGGAAAAAGACACCCTGAATTCCCATCAATCCGTTCTCATAGGGATACCAAAGTGATTCGGTTTCCCGGTCATAGAGCACAAACGTCCTCTCATACGTCCAGCCGGAAGGAACCAGCGTCAGTGTTTTGCCATCGATTTCGCGGCTGTACACAGCCGCCAGATCGACCAGCGGTCAATAGGCTGCCGCAATCGGCTGATCTCCGATATGACTGTTGGCGATTTCATGCCGATATAACCGGGGAACGGAATATGCGCGGGCCTCTTCTCCATCCGAGATTCCGATCACGCGGGTTCCACCCGAGACCGCCTGCCCATGGTCCTTGAGGTGGGAGTCATCCAACGGCGTAAACGCATTTCTGCCGATTCCGTGTCGAAAGACCTGGGGATCAAAACCGATGGATCTGGCCTGGGTTACATCCCAACGCTCACCGTGCAAATCCACGATATAACTTCTGCCGTTTTCTTCGATCGCCCTGGAAAAAGTGAAACCAGATAGGATCAGGCCTGCAGCCGTTAGAATGACAAACATTTTCAATTTTGATGACATTGGATGAATAGACATTATCTTTCCCCTTTATCAAAGGCGTTACCAAGGTCAATATATTACTTGGTCGTCAAGGTCAGTTGTTTCTTACAGCCTCGGTTGGTATTCGAATGGCGAATTTGAAATTCCGTTGTCGGACTCCTGTGTAGAACTTCACCATTGTAATTTTTCACCGCAGAGGTCGCAGAGCGACGCAGAGATTTTTAAATAGGCTTTCTCAGCGTTCTCAGCGAATTCTGCGGTGAATTCTTAAAGTTTCTTTTCCGATCAGACTGGCCGTTTTTTTGGCCAGAGGCGGCGCCCGATTGAAACTTCAATATTGCAATTTTTTATCGCAGAGCATATTTGAAATACGCTTTCTCAGCGTTATCAGCGAAATCTACGGCGAATAAAGTAAGCGTAATTTTTTCAAACACTTTCGGAACTATATCCGAAAAATGAGCAATAATCCTTAATGGTCTGAGCTGGAAAAAAAATGACGGACATCAGTGTAGTTGCAACTCAACTGGCGAAAGAAGTCGATGTTGAGGTGCACACCGACAAACGTCTTGCACCTCACACCTCGTATAAAATCGGCGGACCGACGGCGATCTGGACTGCACCGAAAACCGAGGAGGCGGTCGGTCGCGTGCTTGAAATAATTCGTGCAAATAAATTGCCTTTTTTTATCCTCGGCAGGGGATCGAATCTATTGATCTCGGACAGGGGCTGGAACGGGGTCACCCTTTTTCTGGCTGATAATTTAAGTGGTCTGACGTTCGAACAAAATAAGGCAAGGGTTATGGCCGGAACGCTGTTAATGGAATTGGTATATGCCTCGATAAAAAAAGGGCTGAGCGGTATGGAACTGCTGGCCGGCATCCCCGGTGGCGTTGGCGGGGCCCTTCGCATGAATGCCGGTGCCTTCGGCCAGGAAATTGAGGCGGTTACCGAATCGGTCCGGGGATTCCGTCACGATGGAGGCCGTTTTGAAAAAGACCGAAAAAAAATTAATTTTAATTATCGCCGGGTCCCCGAACTGGATGACGTGGTGATCACATCCGCCCGCTTCCGCTTCAATTCCGCAGAGACAGCGGTCTTGGAGGAGCGGGTAGACGACATTCTGGCCTTACGCCAAAAAAAACAGCCGTTGAATTACCCCTCCTGCGGCAGTGTCTTTAAACGACCGGTGGGTTATTATGCCGGTGCCCTCATCGAGGAAGCAGGCTTGAAGGGCAAACGGATCGGGGGTGCGATGATCAGCCCTAAACATGCTGGCTTTATTTTAAATACGGGCAATGCTACTGCCGCCGATGTCTATGCGTTGATTCGCCTGGTCGAAGACAGTGTGATGAACCGTTTCGGCGTCAGGCTGGAGCGGGAGGTGAAGTTGATCGGAGAATTCAATAATTAATCCGCGGGATGCGATATTCAAAGTGCGTCGTCATTTATTTTTGGCATTCAAAATCTTAATTGCGCTGGTTTACAGCGCGGATTAATTATATGAACCCACCCCCACCTCCAACATACCGGTCGCTTACCAGTTTTTTTATACCGATGGCTATCCAGGCCGCTTCTCAGGCACTAAGCTACCCGCTCGTAGCGATGGTCGCGTCAAGGGGTCCCGGTGGTCCGTTGAATCTGGCCGGCCTGGCACAGTCCAACACCGTCATGTTCTTTCTCGGGATGTTTGCCATCAGTTCGGTGACGACGGGCATGGTTTTCGCCAAAACCCGCGAAGGATACAAAAAATTCAGGCAGATGATTGTGTCAACCGCTCTGGTAGTCATTACGATTCAGTCTATCCTGTCAATTCCGGTCGTTTCTCACTTTTTATTCGGATACCTGATCGGACTGCCGCCGACAATTGAAAGGCCGGCCCAGCTTACGCTGATGTCCTGCATCCCGCTGCAGTTTCTGTTCTTTTTCCGGATACCGTATTTCGTCATTATGTATGTCGGCAAGGCCACCGGCAAGGCGAGCCTGGCGACCGTAGCCCGCATCCTGCTAACTGCTCTGCTGTCGCCCATTTTTTGTATGGCTGGTCTGGTGGGTCCGGTTTGGGCGGTTGTGTGCCTGACAATACCGGTCGCGATTGAAGCCTTGGTATCCGGCATACTGGCGCGCCCGTTTATCCAGGCGCTGGAGCCTTGTCAGGAAAAACCGCCAACGGTAAAGGAAATCATCAAGTTCAATATTCCACTTTCGGTGGGAGGATATTTTCTGGTTGCATCGGCCATAATTCTGGCGGCTTATATTGCCCGGGCTCCCGATCCGGATCGAACACTGCCCATCTATTACCTGGCACTTGGACTGGCAAATCCAATGTCTTTCGCCGCAACCCGCATTCAGGCAGTTGTCATCGCCTTTCCGCCGCAATCTCGCCGGGATCGCCGGACACTTCGATTCGGCCTGGCGGCCGGCCTCGTACTGGGGATGCTACCGCTGATTTTCATTCTGCCTGAAATGGCCGAACTGTATTACGTCAAACTTCAGCAGTTGAAGCCGGCGGACCTGGATCTGGTGCGAATGACGGCTTCGGCCCTGGTATTTTTCCCATTGAGCGTTGCCATCCGAGCCCAGAGTGAAGGACTGGCAGCCTGGCTAAAAAAACCAACGTCGGTCTTGACTGGACATGGTATGTTTATGGTCACCATGGCCGTATCCGGTTTTATCCTTCTCATATTGGGCGCACCGGGTCAGATAATCGGTGCAGTGGGTTTAACCCTCGGCAGCCTTGCCTCATCAGCCACCATGCGTCTTTTGTTAATACGAGCCAGGGAAAGGGCATTTCCGGTCGGACCGACAACAACCTCGGTGGGACAGGTGAGGTAGAAGAATTTAGATCAAATTTTAGTCTTCTTCCCAGTGGATGCAATCCACGGGACAGGTATCCATGGCTTCTTCAATGCAGTCTTCCGGGCCTCCTTCGGGCATGATAACTTCAGCTTTTTCCTCATCTTCATTGAAGGCAAATACCTCGGCACAAAGCTCAACACAGCTCTCGCAACCAATGCATTCATCGGAATCGATAATAACTCTTTTCGCCATCACTCAGTCTCCTTATTAAATATTTAGATCCGTTTCAATGCCGTATGTGCAATATCCGGACAATACTAAAATCGAAATTAAGCGTATTTCCCGAATAATCAAGATGCCCTTTGACCCCCTTTAATCGAAACGTTCCTCCTTCCATGGATCAGCGCTGTTACTGTATCCACCGGTTTCATAATAGCCCGGCTCATCCTCGACAACGAACCGCAGCTTTTCCAGCCATTTAACGCTTTTGTAGAAATATCGGTCCGGCACCAGACCCCGCAGGGGGGCGCCATGTCCAAGGGGGAGCTGTTTATCCATAAAGCTGTGGGCCAGAATAACATTGTCCTTCCGAGCCTCAGTGATCGGGATGCTGCTCGAATATCCCCCCGGCGCTTCAAAAACAACGAATCCGGCTTGTCCTTTGACTTGAACCGCGTCCATAATCGTTTGCAACCGGACGCCTGACCAGCGGGAATCCAGCAGCGTCCAGCCGGTGACACAATGGACGTCACAGGTCAGATCGACCTGCCTAAATTTCAACAGATCCTCAAATTTTAAGGTCAACGGTTTCCCTACCTCACCGCCAATTGTTAACCGCCAATCCGGAACATTGCCGGGACCCCTTACGCCGCCCAGCTCGGGCAGGGCTTTGACGGCGTGCTGGCCCGGTGGGATACGGGGGTGGCCGTCGGCTCTGGTCAATTCAGTCAGGGCTTTATTTTCCGATTCCATGGCTTTGACAAACACCCCCGGTAAACCGATTGAAACGAGTGTGCCGCCGGCAGCCGCCATGAATCGCCGTCGGGTAATTTTCGGATTATGATTCACATCTTCCTCCTGTCTGAATGAAAAATAATAATATCGAATCCATTCCACATCCCTTCATCACTTTGTAGTATCAAACAATAATCTAAAACGCCTGGCAGATACGGTCAACAGACGTTAGTGCCGGGAAAAGATCGTCAAGGTCCGGGCTATCCGGGAAACAGACGGTTCCGGAGAACCAGGCCACAACGGCCAGACACGGGGATATTTAATGCCCGGCACAAAGGTGGACCCTTTACACCTATTTAAAAGAACTTAAATTATAAAAGTCTTGATGGTGGCGTCAGACAAACGCTGACGATATTATCGGTTCTGCAATCCGCAAAATAGAATCCGCAATTGATCCAACCGGTTGCGTTCTTGAATGCGATCTGTTAACTTGCAGCGGTTGTTGAGCTGATGTTTTCGGCGACTTCCGAAAAATGTAGAAGCCACCCCCTGCTACAAACCGGGACGCAAGGCGCCCAAAAACGAATCTCGATTGTTCAAAGGAGAATAACCAAGATGGCGGATGAACAACCAAATAATCTCGAATTTATCATCGACCGGTCTAACCTTTATCGCGAAGAGTCATTTAGCGATTTGAAAACCGGCACGGTCAAGCGCCTGACTCCGGTAAAGGCTGACGGCTCGGCAGATAAAAGCCGCAAAACCATTTTCGTGGGCCATACCAGTATTCTTACGCCCAATGGGCCGCTGCCAATTCAAAATAACATTCCCGCCAAAGAACTGGCCCAGGCCATAAAAAGATTTCCTGAAGCGATGCAGCAAGCCATGGAACAGTTGATGGAGGAAGTAAAAAAATATAAAGAGCGGGAAGAGAGTCGAATTCAAAAGCCGGATTCCGGCCTCATCATTCCCGGAAGGTAGGCAAATCTTAACGTTTTTACAGCTACCCCCCCATAAATTTCCGGCTCTGCCGGTAGACGCTGATTGACACCCTAGGATTAGACCGATGGGCATACTGAATTTTTTTTCAAGCAAGGATCCCGAAGACTATGATCGAAAAGGTGATGCGTTTTTTGAAGCCGGCACCTACGGCAAGGCGATCTTAGAGTATGAGCGTGCCATCGAAAAGCTGGAAAAGTCTTCGCCATGGGATGACGGGTTCCGTCAGAGCCTCAAAGAAAAGATTAACGACTGCAAAGAGCGACTGGCGCGGGAACATGAAAATACGGCCAGGGAATTAATGGCTGCCGGTCATGATGAAGACGCCCGTCAGTATATCGAATTGGCCCTTGAATTAACACAGGATGGCCATTTAAAATCCAAGCTTGAGCAACATTCAGAGCGGCTGGAAAAATCGGTGCGGGCCGGAATTCAAGCAAGCCTCCCCAACTTCGAACCGCCACCCCCGGAGCCGGAAGAAGTGGAAGCGCCGCAAGATCCGGAAGCGGATGAAGAATATTATTCAGCCTTGATCGGCACTTTGCCGGAAGAAATTCAGGATTCCTATCGTAATTATCCGCCGGATTTTAAAATCGGATATATTGCTCTAAATCAGGGGAACTTCGAACGGGCGGCAGATTATCTCTACCGGGCCATGCAGGATATGGATGATGATGGAACCTATATCTCGCTTGAGCTGGCAACCGCCAACTTCAATCTGGGCAACTACGATGAGGCCTGCCAGCTGGCCGAGACGTTTCTCAAGCACCATTCGGATGCCCTGCCGGCATATCAGCTGTTATGCGAATTATTCTGGGAGACCAAGAGCTTTGATCGAGCCGAAAAACTTCTTGATGGGTTACCCGAAGAACTGGCCGAATCCGTCGCCGGTTACCTGCTGAAAGGTGAAACCCTGTTCCAGGCTGAAAAGTATGCTGAAGCCAAATCCTTTTACCGGAGTTTTTTGAAGCAGTACGAATGGAATGAGGGTGTTGCGCGAGCACTGGCCAAAACCCACGAAGCTTTAGGAGAAATGGCAAACGCCCGTTATCTCTACCGGGATATCATGGAGCAGTGCCGGGGCTGCCATACCCGGATTGATCCGTATGTCAAACAGAAATTTGCCGATCTCAGTTTCAACTCCGGTCTCAATACCGCCGAAATACTGGACATCTATCTCTCCCTGGCTCAGGAGGTGCCGCAAAAAGCAGCGGATTACTACCAAAAAGTAAGCCATATATACGAATCCCAGGGCAATAAGATCGAATCCCAACGTTTTCAGCAGATTGCTGAAAAATATGAAAAATTAAATTCGGAATAAAGTGTCAGCCTTATGGCAAATGAATTTTCTGTGGCCATTCACGATTTCATCAGCGCAAGGATTGCCGCCAGCCAAAAAAACAAAGCGCATGCCGAAAAAAACAATGATGCGGCAGCCGTCAGTTATTATGAGGGACAGCTGCAGGAACTTAATGCCATTCGACATTACATGGTCGATAATATCGATTTAAAGACTCAGAAATACTTTTAGAACCGGTCTCAAAAATCATTGCAGTCATTTTCATCTATCTGCAGCATTCGGAAGTAGCGTGGCTTACGTATATCTGCTCGATTTATACAAACAAATTGAAGATAGAATCGACAATGCCAGACAGGTCTTGGATAAGTCGGATGTCGATGAGCGAGCCGCTCGGTTTGAGAAGGGTCGCATCGATGCCCTGAATGACATCAAAGGGTTCCTTGAAGACAACTTCAACTCCAAATTGCCCCGCCGCATCCGGGAAAATCTAAAGCAGAAATGACAATGAAACCTAAAATCTTGAATCCGGTATTTTTTGAAATCCGCAATCCACAATCCCAAATCCGCAATCGTTAACTATATGTCCTTCGAGCCAGCCTTCAAACTTCCATCCGCCGTTTCCGGCGACGCGCTTTGGTTTGTATACCGGCAGGACCGGCTGTTGCTGAAACGAAGCAATAGCTCCTGTCACATACCGCATACCAGAGATCTCAAATCCACTAATTTGGCCCCGACCCGCAAACAATACCTTGGGGCATTAGACGGGCGGGAGTGCTACGCCGCAGAACTGCCTGATATCGATCCAGATCTGGATGGTTTTGATCTGGTGGGATTGCGGGAAACGTTTGGCCATCTGGATGAGGAACTGATCTGGATAGCCGGACGCGCCAATCAACTTGTTGATTGGAACCGTAGTCATCAATATTGCGGACAATGCGGCAATCCGACGAGAGACCGAACGGCGGAACGGGCCAAAATTTGTCCGTCATGCGGTTTGGTCAATTACCCCCGACTATCTCCGGCTGTTATCGTTGCTGTCATCAGAATTGATGAATTGCTGCTCGCCAGCAACAAACGCTTTAAATCCGGATTCTTCAGCGTGCTGGCCGGATTTGTCGAACCGGGCGAAACTCTTGAAGAATGCGTTGCCCGGGAAATCCAGGAGGAAGTCGGAATATGTGTAAAGAATATCCGCTATTTCGGCAGCCAACCCTGGCCATTCCCGAATTCCCTCATGGTGGGATTTTTAGCAGACTATGACAGCGGAAAAATCAATGTCAACCGTTCCGAGATAGTCGAAGCCGGCTGGTTCAGGGCGGATAATCTGCCATCGATACCGCCCAGGATCACCATTGCCCGTCAACTGATCGACTGGTTTGTTCACCAGCAATTCCCAACCACCACGAGAACGCCCCTCGGCCGTTGAATCATAGGCAGTGCCTAACAATTGATTTCCGCTCATTTCACTAAAGTATATTCCTGAATTTACCGATATCACCTTAACCTGGTTAGTCCGCCTTATCAAGTGTTCAAGGGGCAATTTGACTCATTTGCTCAATATCCGATTACATTCATTCCGTTTTGGTGGACCAATTAACTCAGGTCGTCGTTATCTTCAATGACAGATGTACATGCTATTATCTGACAAAGGAGCAAACAAATGAGAAAAAATTATCGGGCTTTGCATTTTTCCAAAATCAGTTCAGAATGTCTTCCCTTGCTGCTGTTGGTTCTGGCGGTAGGCACGTTGCTATTTGGCGGCTGCTCACACAGAGAAAAGGTCACAATTCCGCCCAGAATGGATCTGAGATCCTATGGAACCGTGGGCGTAATTGATTTTAACACGGGAACCGACCAGCAATTGAAACAATACGTCACCCAGGAATTTATCCAGACCCTTTATGCCGCTCAACCGGGCGTCAGGGTTCTCGAGCTGGGGCAAGAATCTCAGGTGTTGAAAAAGGTCGGACAGCCGCGGCTGGACCCGGTATCGATCCGGGCCATCGGCGAAGTTTACCGGGTGGATGTATTGATCTACGGCGAAATGACGGTTTCAGAACCCAAGACCAACGTGCGGCTCTCGTCCACCTGGCAGGCAATGCAGGTCGGGGCGGATGTCGAGGGTTCCCTCATGACCAAGATCTGGGAAACCGACAGCGGCGCTACGCT
>JASJCE010000361.1 GCA_030066155.1 Desulfobacterales bacterium
TTTATCGAACTCGATTCGTTGAGTAGCCCTGAACCTCTTATTTCCATCTGTTCTGATTCGCACCTCTACTTCCGAAGGTAACCCTGGCTTCTGTCTGTACAGCTAATCACCTAACAGCAGTTACACTCAATTACCAATCGTAATCTTTAATCTTGCTGGAGAATGCCATGTAGAGGAATATCCTAAAAGTGCCAATATGAAAGCCTGCGAGGGTATCCTGTAAAAAATCGCAATAAGTTAGTTTTTTACGTCAATAGAAAGACTTGAGGATCATAGGAAGATGAGCGGTCTCTGATATACAAGTCACATTAAAATTAGATCTTTAATCCATAGAAAGAAGAAAAGGCTATGAAAATATTGAAAAAATTACTTTATGGAGTGTTATGTATAATTTTGTTGTTTACGTTTTCCCAAGCAGCGGAAGAAGAACACTGTGTAAGCTGTTATAAAACTTCTGGTAGCGTCAAAATTGCGTGGGATCCAACAACAACTTACTTAAATGGCAATCCAATACCAGAACGTAAAGCAGTAAGGTATAATGTTTACATTCGCAAATGTAATGAGAATATGATAAAAAAGATTTGCAATAAAACTGATAAAACAGAATATGTAATACCCTTTCAAGAAAGGGGTAAGTATTTTGTTGGCGTTGACGCCGTATATGTTAAAAAAAGTGAGAAGTCATGGTCGTGTGACCCAGAAAAATGTTTAAACAAAGATACGTTTTGCGTGGAATTTGAATAACTTTATACTTAGAATAATTATACTCGGAAATTTAAAACAGCAATTCAACGAAAATTTCTCAACTAGTGTTCTGCTATCTATCAATCGTGTCCACGGTATCGAAAACCTTGAAATATACATAATTTACATGTAATTTTGATCCATTGCAGGTTATGGCAAGTTATATAAAAGTCTCAATATCAAAAATTAATTCATTGTATTTTTTCCGCCCTCAATTCAAAGTTTCCAATTACGGCCTCATTTTTTTATTTTTAAACGTACCTTGACAAATCATCAATAAAATTTAATTATAAATTTGGAGGTTATACATTGTGGTTATTTTTACCCGAACGAAAATGGAATCTGCTCATCATTAAACTACATAAAATTTTTTCCACCGAATACTGTCTTCTGCTACTCTTGGAAACACCCGCTCCTACTACCTCCACTTAATAGGCTATATCAATTTTCCGTAATTCATTTCGATTCATAAAAAAATCTTAAGTGACTGAGTTTAAGTTGATATCCAGTATGTATCGTAAAAACAAAATAATACTTGATTTTGGCAAGTTAAGTCAAAAAATCGGCGGTTTCCACTTTTCTATTATAATATAGATGGAAAATTTTCTATCTACTATTACTGTTAGGCCTAATTTGGCTCCATTGGTTACGGAGGTCGAAAAATGTCAATTATTGTCAATGCGATACGGGATGCTGGTGCAAGGGGTGATGGATCAGATGATTCAGTAGTCCTGCAGAACGCACTAGATAAGATTGAGCTAGAAAGAGGAGGCACTCTTCTGCTAGAGGAACCGCCTGTTGAATATCGCGTAACGAAGACCCTAAACATTCCGAAGGTCAAGATATCAATCATTGGGCGAGGAATTCATACTGCCATTGTTGGACGCGGTTTAGCTCCGGCGGAGCCGGTTCTGGCATGGAAGAACGTGAGTGGGCATGTGGATCATTCTTTTTTTCTTCGTGATTTAATGATTAGACGGAATAACTCTGGTCCTGTCGTGCAGTACATTCCAGTTCGCCGAGACGAAAGGTGGAAAGGAAGGATTTCAAATATATGGCTGCAGCAGCCAAATGATGGGACTGGGACTCTACTTCGCCTCGAAAGAGTTTTGAACTGCCATATTGAAGGACTCATTCTCGGGGGCGGCTCAAGTGGAGGCGTCGGTCTTCACCTTAAGGAAGGATCAAATGCATTAGTTACACAAGTTGTGGTCATGGCAAAACGCCGGGCACCGAACGGCATCCTGATCGAAGGAGGTGGGGAACACCATTTCACAAAGGTGCGTTGTGAAGGCGCTGGTGGGAGTTTTTCTTACAAGTTCGTCGGCGTTAAAGGTTCCGTCTTTGAATCGTTAAAATCCGAAGGTGAAAACGAAAGAACAGTTTTTCACGTCAAAGACTGTGAAGATCTCATCTTTTTTGCCCCTGGTATAGGTACTCCCGCAAGCGGGATTGACCCTGATGGTATGGTCTTCGAAAATTCCAAACGTTGTTCAGTATATAACGCACGATCGGGAGCTATGCAAAAAGTTGGCTCCGGGCAAGGCTTTGTCTTCGATGGGGATTGTGAGGACATCTTTGTCAATGCGTTTTTCAAAAGGGGTAACGCGATAAACGAAGTAGATGATAGAGGTGGGGACAACATCAGTTACGACCTACAAGATGCCGATGGTAGACGGATAACTTCTCAAGGCAAACGCAGAACAAGCAGAGTTTAGAGTCAAATAGAGCTAGTTTCTAGGGTCATGACACAATTAGGGCCGTCTTGAACCTTGGGTGGCATACCAAAGTCTAACACGGGTTTCCAGCCGACTTCCTCCAGCCTACGCTCCTTCGGCGCTCCCGTTTGCTGCAGCGGCTGAAGCCTGACGTTAAATATCTATCTCTGATATTGACACCATTGGAATCCCTGAGATATACAAAAGCTATATGACATTTCCCAATCAAAAATGATAGTCGAACTCTGGACAATATATCAAGGTCTGGAACGTATCAGGCCAGACCCGAAACCGCGATATATCACAATTGATGCCCGAAATAGAGAATCTCAATGTTTCTGCTTTTTGGGTTAGCGGCGTTATCATGCAGACCATAAAAGGAGGGTCAAAATGGCTATTAGAGTTTTTATCAAACGAATATGCGAAGATCCCGGCAAAGAAAAGGAGCTATTTAGTCTGGTTCGAAAACTTCGAAGCCTTGTTCCCCAGCAACCCGGCTATCTCTCAAGCAAATATATTAAGAAAACCGATCACCCAAAAGATATCGTTGCCATCAGCACTTGGGATTCTTCAGAAAATTGGCAGAACTGGTATGAAAGTGAAGAACGACGGGAAATTCAATCCAAAATTGATGCCATTCCCGGCGTAAAGACGACTTATGAATTCTACGAGGATACTAAAATCGAATGATATCCCAACGGAAAGGTGTGAATCTGGTAAATCAGAATTTTTTTCCCATTATCGAAAACCTAAACCCAATAATCAACATCCAATAACAAATAAATAAATTCCTTTCCCACCCTCTTACTTCCCATCTTCCCAACTTCCTACCTTCTCATTTTCTTGCCCCCTTTGTCTGTCTTCTGTTATCGGTTATTGTTTTCGCAAGACCATCGGTGTATAGGACGTCCTATGGCAACTAAACGGAAAGATGAAAATTTAGAGCTAAAGGATGGATCTGAAAAGATGTCCCTCAGCGGGAGTGAAGGTATTGCGAGGGCAGTGGTGGATGCAGGCGTCAAGGTGGCGGCCGCCTATCCGGGTGGACCGATAACGGAGATTGTTGAAAAGTTGATCCGTCTGGCAGGCGCTGGAGATTTTTATGTGGAGTGGTCCAACTGTGAAAAGGTTGCCTTCGAGGTTGCCCTGGGCTGTTCGCTGGCCGGCCGAAGATCTGTCATCGCGGCCAAACATGTCGGCATCAACCATATTTTAGATCCCCTGATGACGGCCAATCTGACCGGCATCGGGGCGGGACTGGTGATTCTGGCCGGGGACGATCCGGGATCATACGGTTCGCAGAATGAACAGGACAGTCGCCTGCTGGGTGCTTTTGCTGAAATTCCAATTCTCGAACCGGCCACGCCGTGGCAGGGCTACCGCATGACCCGTCAGGCTTTCCGGCTGTCCGAAGCGCATCGCCTGCCGGTCATGATCAGATATGTGGCAGATTATACGGCGTCAACATCCTCCGTCAGCCTGGAGACTACGGCCCCGGATGCTCGGGCAGCCTTTGACCGGAACGTGCGTCGTTCAGCCTTGCCCGCACTGGTTGTGGTGGATCATGCCGCGTTGCACGAAAAACTGCGGAAAATTGCGATGTCGTTCGAGCAGCCCCCCTATCAGATCTTTAACCCTATTTCCGGCGGAGGTCGCCGGGGCATTATCGCCGGCGGTCACCTGGCTGCCAGAGTGCGCGCCTGTTCACCCAATGACGAGTTCAAGCTGCTTCAGCTGGGCACCCTTTTTCCGCTTCCAGAGCAACAGCTGACGGATTTTCTGTCCCGAGTTGACAGCGTCTACGTTCTCGAGGAAGTTGAGCCATTTCTCGAAAACCAAATTCGTTCGCTGGCTCAACGTCAGGGATTGGACGTAAAAATTTTCGGCAAAACCACCGGTCATGTCCCCTGGGAGGGGGATCTCGACCTGCAAGAAGTAGCTCGCCTGCTTTCGGACGAATTCGGACAATCGTTGAACCAGCCCGACACACCGGCGCGAGCCTATCCCAGCCTTCAGCCGTTCGGGGACGGCTGTTCGTATGCACCTTTTTTTTCGGGCCTGCAACAGCTGATAGCCGACAATCAGATTGCAAGGCCCATCGTTGTCGGAGAAACCGGCTGCCTGGTCCGGCTCAACAATCCACCCTTCGAAATGCTGGATGTGAAATATTCGATGGGCTCCAGCATCGGCCTGGCCTGCGGATTGTGGCGCAGCGGCATCGAGGACCGGATCCTGGCTGTAGCGGGCGACTCCGTCTTTTTTCATACCGGCATTAATGGCCTGATCAATGCCGCCCACCATCAGGCTGATATCGTTGTGGTCATCATGGACAATGGAACGGTCGCGCTGACTGGCTTTCAGGTACCCATCGGAGGCGGAGCCACGGCCATGGGTGAGGCGGTTCGACCAATTTATCCCGAAAAAGTGGCAGAATCTCTCGGCATCGAAAAGGTTTATACCCTCGATGCGTTCGATGAGTCCGCTATCCGCCAGACGCTGCAGGTCGTTTTCAGTCAAAAGGGTCTGTCGTTGCTGGTCGTGCGAGGACGCTGCCCGTACATCGAAACCCGGCGGTGCAGGGCGACAGGGGTGACTGAATGAAGTGATGGTCCGTATAGTGTTGCCGATAATATGGTGGGCCGACGCGGTTGATGGTAGCAGGTTTCAGGTTTCAGAATGCGGAGGACAGATGTCAGATGACAGAGAGCAGATGACAGACGAGAGATGGCAGATAATGGAAAGTTAGTTGTTATTCGTTATTTGTTATTGGTTATTCAGTTTTAAGGATAAAAGCCAGGATGCTGGGAAGCTGTAAAGCCTGAAGGCACAAAAAAAGATAAATTCATTGGTAAAATCCAAAATCGCAAGATTGCGCGTTAAAGCTTCTGGGCTTCCCGGCCTTCAAGCCTCCGAGCCTCCAGGTCTTTTATCCTTTTACCTTTTACCCTTTACCCTTCTTTGTTTGCCTTGAACCCTTGAAAGAAAAAAATACTTAGGTGTGAGATTACCATGGAGAGAAACCTCAAGAACGTTGCCTGCGTCGGTTGCGGGCTGATCGGGCAGGGATGGGCGGCATTGTTTGCGGCTGCCGGATATCGCGTGGCAATCTATGACAGCAGTGACAATGTGTTGAAGCACGCGGTCGAACGGGTGCGGTCAAACCTCGAACGGCTGGAAGAAATAAATCGCATTTCAATCGGAACGGCGGTTGGGGCATTAGAATTCGTCCGCACCACTCCCGATCTGGCAGATGCGCTGAACGTGGCCGATTTTGTAATGGAAAGTGTCCCTGATAATTATCCCGTCAAAAAAGCGGTTTTTAAAGAATTGGATACCCTGGCACCGGCCGGTGCAATTCTTGCCAGCAGCAGCTCCGGCTTGCTGATGAGTGAGATCCAGACCGTCGTTTCGCGGCCGGAGCGCTGTGTCCTGGCTCACCCGTTTCTGCCGGTGCATCTCCTGCCCCTGGTTGAGGTCGTCGGCGGCAACCGCACGGCTCCGGCGACAGTCGAGGCAACGTGCAACCTGATGGAAAAAATCGGTAAAATTCCGGTACGCCTCAATAAAGAGGTGTCGGGCTATATCGTCAACCGGCTTCAGGCAGCGCTTCTGCGGGAGGCCATCAATCTGGTGGCAACCGGCGTTGCCAGCGCCGAAGATGTGGATCGGGCTTTCTGCAACGGGATGGGGATGCGGGATCCGTTTATCGGTCCGTTGCTCCGGGCTCATCTGGCCGGAAACGGCATTTCAAAATTTTTGGATCAATACAAGGAATCCTATCGATTGCGGTGGGAGTCCATGGCAAGCTGGGACACGATTCCATCCCGTGCAAAAGAAGCACTGATCCGGAGTGTTGCCGAAATGCCGATCGTCCGCAACCATTCGCTGGACGACATAAAAACCTGGCGGGACAGGATGCTGGCGCAGATTCTAAAGTTGGAGCGGGATTATTCATGATAATTTATCTGCCAGAGTATCGATCTTAGAAAACACATCCATCACGCATACGCCGACAAGGAGCTTTAGACACTTTTTTTAAGGCAGATAAATTACAGCATATTAATGGAGAATCCGCCGTCCACCGGCAGGGAGATCCCGGTAACAAACTCCGAAGCACGGCTGGCCAGAAAAATGGCGGCGCCCTGGAGCTCATGCGGCTGGCCCCATCGACCGCAAGGGGTTCGGGCGGTTACCGTCTCGTTGAGTCCCGGGATATCTTTGCGGGCCTGTATGGTCAAATCCGTATCGATAAATCCGGGTAGAATCGCGTTGACCTGGATATTGTATTTAGCCCAGGCGCAGGCCAGACTGCGGGTCAACTGCACGATGCCGCTTTTGCTGGCGCTGTAGGGGGCTAACTTGGCACCGCCGAAAATGGATGTCATCGAGCCGATATTGATAATCTTCCCACCGCCGCCTAATTTCATTGCCGGGTAAACCGATTTGGAACATAAAAATGCACTGCGCAGGTTTCCGGCCATCACCACATCCCACTCCGATGCGTCATAGTCTTCGGGCATTTTGCGAATGTTGATGCCGGCATTGTTGACCAGAATATCGATACGGCCATAATCCCGGTTGACTTTCGCCGCCATTTCATTGACTGCCGATTCTTCGCTGACATCACAAAGGATCCCGGTGCATCGCACGCCAAACGCTTGCGAAATTTCCTTTACGGCTGCTTCCGTTTTCTGCGGATTCCGGGCCACAATAACGATATCTGCGCCAGCGGCCGCAAATCCCTGGGCGACGCCTTTACCAATCCCGCCGTTGCCGCCTGTAACTATGGTTACTTTTTGGTTCAAGCTGAATAAATCGTCCATAGTAAGCTCCTTATATTGTAGTTTTGGATCCGACGAATACTGGCCCTCATGTCCCATCGGCGGTAGGATTCAGGATTCGTTCCATACCGGAGGATCAGGCTGTCGATGTTGAATAGACTCTATAACATATAAGCATCGCTTCTGGCCTGAAAAAAGGGCCCGTCTGATCAGAGAAGAAACTACCATTTTGGTTGTGGGAGCGGTTTGTAACCGCGATGAACTCGGTTTAAGTTAGACCGCTAATCGTGGATAAAATCCACTCCCACACACCATTTACCCCAGCCGGATCTTTATTTTGCTGGTGTAGTTTCACACGAGCGCCGCCTCCGGCAAAAAAACAGCCGGTCTGATCGGAAAAGAAACTTGGAAAAGCGAATATCGAATATCGAACAAGAAATGTCGAATATCAAAGTGAGGTATTTTGTCGATCTCATAAAAATGTCTGAGCGAAGCGAAACCATACTTCGACATTCTGCGGTTCGATATTCGATGTTCTGCGGTTCGCTTTTTATCGTTTCATATAAGTCGACGATTTTATACGCTTTGACGGATTAAAGTGGCACCTTGGATGGTAAATAAGATGTAGGTGGTAGGATTGAAAAAGTTCACACCGAAATTTGTGGAAGGACTCATCAAATAAGGATTCGATTACAGAATGACAATTCGGTCTGCTGTTCAGGTTTACAGCATAATTCCGTCACGGTTCTACAGGCTTGATTCAATCAATTTGAGGGAGAGCCGCCGCCAGGGCGGTTCGCCCCCAGCTATTTTTATAAGTCAGGAGACCTATTTATTTATCGCGACAGTGTTCTTCGCAGAACCGGGGGCTGGCACTGCAGTCCCAGGTTCCATCATCATTCTGTCTGCAATTTTTTGCCTCAAAATAGCATCTGTCAAAGCAGATGCTGTCGCTTTTTGATATGCTGTTATCCATAGG
>JASJCE010000362.1 GCA_030066155.1 Desulfobacterales bacterium
CGTTCAGGCCGCAATAGAAGACTTCAACCCCAAAATGATCACCGTCGTGCATTGCGAAACACCCTCCGGCACCCTGAATCCGATTGCAGAGCTCGGGCAAATCAAAAAAGAACTTGGAGTCCCCCTGCTTTATGTGGACGCGGTTTCCAGTATCGGCGGCGCACCCGTGCTGACAGATGAATGGCATATCGACCTTTGCCTGGGTGGATCACAAAAATGCCTGTCATCACTGCCGGACATGGCCTTTTTATCGGTCAGTAATGCGGCCTGGGATATTATCGATCAGGTCGACTACCCGGGGTACAGCGCACTAAAGGCGTTTCGCACGGCACAGACCAATCACTATTTCCCCTGCACTCCCAACTGGCACGGTGTCGCCGGTCTCAACGCCGGCGCTGAATTGATCTTAAAAGAAGGTCTCGCCAACAGCTTTTCGCGCCACGAAGAAGTTGCACGATATTGCCGTGAACAAATTGTGGAAATGGGGCTAGCCCTGTTCCCCGCACCCGATGCCATTGCCGCCCCGACCGTCACTGCGGTCAACGTGCCACAGGGAGTAACCTGGTCGGAATTCGATGCAAAATTGCGCGCGGAGGGCTTGGTGGTCGCCGGAAGCTACGGCCCAATGACCGATAAGGTCTTCCGGTTGGGACACATGGGGACCCAGGCGGACATGGATCTGGTATCCCGGGCGTTGGAGGCAATTAACAAGGTGATGGAGAATAGATGATTCTCTGCGCATTTGAAAATAAAATTGACATCGAATTACCTTTCGCTTTCTGCCGGTCTATTTTCCCGTAATACTTTCAGGCACAAATAGCCCAGGGCCAACGCAAAATAAATCATGACGCACACCCATCCCACCGAAAAGCCATGGGGATTGGTGAACACACTGGACATGGCTTCCCGGGCCTGCCCGTTGAGGTTGTGGTATTGATCATAGGTGCCAACCAGCAAAAACGACGGGTAGTTCAACAGGACAACCATCCCGACAACCACTAAAAGACCGATCCAGGTTGGGCGAATGTACTTCTCTTTGCCGGTGGTCAACCAGCGATAACCGAGGGCATGACCGGCGTATGCCGCCAGCATAATAAATAGGACGAATAAGGCCGGCAGAAGGGCATTTGCCCAGCCGGTGTGCATGACCTCTTCGAAGCGTTTGCTCCAGTAGATCTGCTCCCAGCCGGGCCAGCCGGCAAGCAGATAAATCCCCGCCGGGGCAATGACGGCACCGGCGAATAGAAGGGATCTGAACAGGTAACGGTAATAAAGAGAGGATTTTTCGGTTTGGGTATTATCATGGCCCTTTTTCAGGGCCTGACGTCCAAGATCGATCGCCAGCATACTGACCACAAAACCGGCCGGAATGTCAATTTGTACCATGGTTCCTCCTTTGCACAGGGCATTTGTGCCTAGTTTGAGAGTTTCAAATCTCAATAATAGGAATGACTTAATTTTAGTGATGTTTCGGTTCAGGTTTGACCGATAAATATCGAACACACTTTTCTTCCTGCCTTTGTGACATGAACACGGAATTCGAATAACTTATATCGACACCGCAACGGACAGCCTTTTCCAGCCACGAGGGATTGTACGGCATCAGAGCGCATGTTTTTATACCGGCCTTTTGTAAAAATCGGGAAATGCCGTTCAAGTTATGTTCAGCCGCCGTAATATCAGGTATGAGCGGAATGCGGGCAACCATCGGTATGGGTGCATCGCGGTTCAACGTGAGAAAGTTTCTGAGAATTTTTTCATTGGAGCAGCCGGTGTATTTATGGCTCTCTCCGGGGTCTATCAGCTTCAGGTCGAAATAAATAAAGTCCAGGTAGGGTAGAATATCCCTTTGAAACGCTTTAAGGGGAAACATCCCTGACGTTTCCAGGCCGATATTGGCTTGTTCCCGCTTGAGAGCCACGAGAAAGCGATGGAGAAACTCCATTTGCAAGGTCGGTTCCCCCCCGGAAAGCGTCACACCGCCGCCGGTGGAATCGAAAAACGGTTTATCGATCAGAACTTTTTTTACCAGCTCTTCCACCCTCCACCAGTTGCCAACCGGTTCCAGAGCTTTAGGGGTGCAAACATCAAAGCATTTATCGCAACGGGTACAGGCATCATGGTCGATGTGGACTTTTTTATTTTCAGGATTAATGCCGGGCACATTAACCGGGCAAACCTCTAAACAGGCATAACCGCCACATTCCCTTGGGTTACACCGTTCAGATGAAAACGATATGGCCGGTTTGGGAGATATGCCTTCGGGATTATGGCACCATACACAGGAAAGGGGACAGCCTTTAAAAAAAACGGTCGTTCGGATGCCCGGCCCATCCTCGCTGCAATCCCGCTTGATGTCAAAAATCAACCCTTTTGATTTGTCCAAAGTGGTATTCATCTTCCTTACACCAGAGTTGCGGATTGGCTTCAGAGAATCCGACCTCCAGTTTATGAGCGACCGCGATAGAACGGGTCGAATTCTTTTTCTGACACCTGAAACCTGACACCCGAAACCTAATCACAGTTGCTTGAAGTAATTAATTCTTAAACCCCTATGAAGTGGCCCAAAGCCGTCCCCTCTTTTCCAGGATATTCTACTTTCCCAGGGCCAGCCGCAGATTTCTGGCAATGGCCCCCAATTTGTACAAATGATTTTGGTTGCCGTAGATTTGAAGATGGTTTTTGAACATCAGGTCCACCATATCGAGATCGCCCGATTGCAACAGTTGATAGATGGTAGCAATATCCTTAAACCGCAAGACCAGGTCCACACGGTCGGGATCATTTTCATACTGATCGGCCTCTGCTTCACTCAACGTCCTGGTGGAAACCAGATTGGCCGATCGCAAAATAGAATACAAATCGATGCGGTCGCCCGTTATATCCCTTAAATACTTAAAGAATTTGATCAGGGGCGACAATATCCCCCCGCCCTGCAAAAAACCGAACCAGACATTCATCTGATCATCAGGCTGCATGGTGCGAACTAGAAATTTCCCCCGATACAGGGACTCTTTGGCGTCATCATCCAGAATGATAAAATTTTCTTCAAAAAAAGATTTTCTTTTAAACAGCGCATTTACGGTAGCAAAAGCTTGAAACCCGTGTTCAATGAGAAGTGCCATGACCTTTGCCACTACCTTTCCTTCCAGAGCTGTAAAGCCCTTTGTCTTCTTCCGAACCAATGCCTGCTGTTTAGTGCCGCCTTGCAGTAATTTCATAAAATCGGTGTTGAATTGATAGAAACCGGTATACATTTTTTCCTCCTTTAAGGTTGTATCATTGTTTGGTTTAGGTGTGTTTCCCGATACCGTTTAACGAGTTTCCCAATTGCGATTGAAATCTAGCTTAGTTCCGCACAATACCGATGAGTATCCTCACCGTCTTTTAGGGCAAAATTGGCTCTCGCGATAATTTCTTCTCTCATCTCGTTGCTCAGGGACACAAAATAGGCTGAATAGCCGGCAACCCGGATCATCAAATCCCGGTAGGGGGCCAGAATACGGTTTCGTTCATGCCAGGAAATTCCCTTTCTGATGGCCTGCTTGGCCGCTGCATGGGCTTCTTTGAACTTGTCGATACCGGCAATGCTCATCTGAACCAGAATACCGTTGTTTTCCATAAAAGCCTTCGCATACTGGGCAAATCGGAGATTGTCGTTTTCAAAGTACTGATCTTCCCGGCGGGCGGTCAATGTCAGATTGTAGGTGCAGCCATTTTGAACGTGCAGATTGTCGATCGATGAAACCGAATACAACTGATCGAGGATATTGGGCAGAGATCCGTCGGCATTCACCAGGCCGGGGCAGGGCGTCGCCCCGCCGGCAAAGGCCTCGCCATTTCGCCGTAAATTTGGAGTGGCCTGGTGCAGCAAACCATAGCCGGCATGGATTGTCATACTCCAATATCCAACCAGAAAGCGACCACCACGGTAAGTACGGTATTGATAGTAGGAATCTTGAATGATTTTCGGGATTACTTTGGTGTAATGGACAGCCATTTGATTGTCGTCTCCGACGCCTTTGCCGTAGCGGGGACCGCAACGGATGAGATCTTTTATCTGTTTCAACCGGCCAGCATTTAATGGATATTCCCCGTAAAACTCGCGCATGAGCCGACTGCCGTTGTCAGCTAGTCGATTCAGATTGGCTTCATCAAAATTTGCTTCCATTGCCAGGATGAGTTCCTGGGGAGCGACCCTGTGGCCACCGCTAAACAGCAGGTTGTCGATACTGCAAAAGGAGTCGATTACATCGGCGATTCCGATCACCGATACACCGACCGAGTTGTATTTGGCGCCCCCTGAAGACAGATCACGAAACTTGGCTGTGTTAATGTCTTCAGGAGCATCCGGGATATTGGTTGGACCGATAAAAAGTCCGGATAGCAAGGGAACGGGTCGATGCTTTTCAGTAAACCGGCCCATGTAATTATGGCATTGAACCGTTATTTTCGCGTATTCGTCCATCTGAAATCTAAAAGCGGCGACAAATTCGTCCATACTCTGCATCTGCCAGATCGGGACTGATGTGTAGTCCTGACTGCCATTGACCCAATTGGGGCTTTCAGCATCGATGCCGTCACTTCTGTGTTTGCCGCCAAACATTGCCATTTCCAATACGGTGGACAGGGCAATGTTTAACGCGCCGGTGTAGCCGTAGTGTCTGGCGGCGGAGTTTTCTTCAATGCAGCCAATGGAGCAGTAATCGTGGGCATCGGCTTTTGCTTCTTCCGAATCGATACCCTGATGATGTTCGTAATATCGGGCCAAAGATTCGGTGACCGCCACATCGCCATGAATTGCGGGAGTCGCCCGGGTGTTCAAATTTACTTCGCATAGACGTTTCAGGTAAGGCGATACCTCGTGCGGCCGAAGTAAATTTCCATCAGTGTCGCGATGGTGAATGTCGGCATGATAGCGGGCGTGAACATTGGGATCTCTCACCGCCAGAAGTTCCGTTGCTTTCAAAATGATATAGGTCATATCATTGACCGCATTTTCGATGTTGCCGGTTTCGCGGTCATAGTTGGTACCCCCGACGGTCAGGGCCTGGTTGGCGCCGCTCCCGGCAAACAGGGACTCGGCCGTCTCAGAAGACAGGGGAATATTGTCGGATACCTTGAGAAAGAAGTGACACATCAGCTCAACGGCCCGCGCACGATAGGCATTTTTTTCATCCTCTGACGCTTGATCGAGATTGAGTCGATTCCAGTCAGCCAGGTAGTAGGGCTGCAGGATCTGATCCAGCCTGCCGATTGAAAATCCATAGTGGGTGTTTTCCTGAAGCAGAAGATGGTACAGGATCCAGACGCTGACGACGGCTTCATGCAGGGTCTCCGCTGGATGTTCGGGTACTTTACGACAGATCCGGGCCAGTTCATGGCACCCGGTTGTATCAGCTTCGTCGGCCAGGTGGTGGGCATAGATGACAGCTCCCTCAAACACTTCTTTTACGCCCACTATAAATTCCTGCTGATCTTCGGTCAGATTAAAATTGATGATATCTTCATCCATCCTTTTGATCAGGTTATGCAGGCCATATTTTACCAGACGATTGAAGTCCGGCACGGTGTGCGAGACGCACGAAGCGATAAAGGCGATAAAAAACGCCACCCTTTCGTACAACTGCTGGCAGCGGGGCGTTTGACCGGCGCTTTTGCTTAAGCGCGGTTCGTGGGATGTGCCTTCGACCTCATCGCGATCAGGATAATCTGCGCTGTCATAGTCGCTGTAGCGGGCGATCTCCTGGATCGAGCGTTTCATCCAGTAAGGGAATATTTCGCGGTTCAGGCGCCGCACGACTTCGGGTTCGACGCGAAAAGGATTGATGGCTCTGGTCGAGACCGTCTTTAGTTCAGGCCAGATAACCGAACCGACCGTGTCGATATAGCAAACCGGCCCCTGTATCGTGTTGGTCGTATGCCCCGGCAGAAGATCTTTTGGGTTGACGATGGGGGTTTTGTTGACAAAAACATGCTTCAGCGCTTTAGCCCGGCGCAAATAGGGGGAATCATCGTCGCCTGCTAAATCCCGCATATATTCCGTCAACAATCGGGGAAGCTCATCAGTGATTTCGGGAATTTCACTGAAGAGCTTTTCGCGCCATCGCTTTATTTCATCAAATCCCCGGGAGTCGAATGTAACCGAGTTTAAAGCAATGTCGTTGCCAAGCGTGACGGCGTTTGGATCGTGCTGCCCGGTCAATCGCGCTCCGGAAAAATCACGTTCTTTGCTGTCCGGCGCACCGCCGTCTAAAAATACGGCTCGACCGGTCGTGAGATATTCGGATTGGTCCGGTTGGGATGATTTTGTTTGCTTTCTCTCTCTCTTCTCATTGCGTTTCTCTTCCATGTTTCCTCCATCCAGGGGTCAGGCAACAAATGAGACATGCAAAACACTGCTTCGTCTCAAATGCCCCCTAATTTAAGGTCAATGGTGATTTTTGAAGTTTGTAAAATGGCAAAACGCCTAACGTAAAATATGTCCAAACCCAAAGGGTGGGGCTGAGATCTTTAGCCGTTTGAAGAGACGAGCGATGATGATACCTGCGTGGGCGCTGAGCGAAAGATGCAATCTATCTAAAAGCGATACTTTTCGGAAGCGAATCGTAATTCTGCTAGAAGATCACTCTGGGAGAATAGCTATAGTAGTTCTGAATGCAAATTAACTAGGATCTCATGCCTCTAATAATTAATGATTACCAAAAATCGTGCCAAATTGAAATAAAAACCTTGATTTCCTTCTTCTCCCAAAAACTACAAAATTTTAGGTAGTTATAGCGTGATGTGGTTCCAGACAGCCAAAGCGTTCGAATACCGTATACCAAAAACTGTCGTGATCATTTACAATAACATGAGACAATGTAAATCAAATTGACAACCGGTTGAGCTAAAAACCGATTCCGTTCTAACTAGACCGGAAGACACCAATAGGAGCCCAGGGCTACGTCATGCAAACAAGTAATTGACTGAATTCACATAAATAGCTTGTTTAACTAAAACCATGTAAATTCCAAGCACCAAAAACCAAATCTCAAACAAATCCCAATGACCCAAATTCAAAATTCCAAACAAATGACTCACCTACAATGGTGCCCATCGGCATCATGACTGGCAAAATAGGGTATAAGAATATATCCGA
>JASJCE010000363.1 GCA_030066155.1 Desulfobacterales bacterium
CCTCCTCGACTTTCTTGAGATCATCTACCACCAATGATCGCACGAAAGATTTGTCGAACTCGAAACAGATTCCGCGAACCTGAGCGCATGCCTCAAATTGTGGCAGGGGCTCCGCCTTTTTCTTGACGCGGAGAGTAACGCTACGATCTACGTCCAGTGCGGACTTTTTAAAGCGTTTAGGAATAAGGAGGTCGCTTCTGGTTTCAGCATCGGAGGAGATTACGAACCGCTTATCCTCCCCACGCTTACAGCAGCCTAGCTCATCCCGCAGATGCTCATCAACCATATTCGGGTCATCCGTGCCCCAGTTGAACTTCGCGATGTCTGCCGCAGTGACGGGGTTGCCGCCGGCGGTCTCACGTTCGGCAATCTTTTCAAGGGTATCGTCATCTTGCGCCTTGTATTTAGTTGCTTCTGAACGTTTTTCAAAACCCATTGTTTAGTGTCCTAACAGGCTCGTTTATGTCTGTGCTACTTCGGCGTAAAGATGCAAGAGAGCGATGAGCTAGGCAACCTTTACGACCTCCAGCGCGTCCGGATCAAGCATTTCCTGGATATCCCAGGTGTCTTCGGGCACGCCTCTAACCTCAATTGTGCCGTTTTTGTCCGACTTGAATTCTTTAACCTCGCCTGTGGGCAACTTGATTTTCAGAGGCACACCTTCAACCGGCTCATTTGTATCGTCATCAACGATCTGCAGCTTGATCCAATGTTTTTCTTCAGGCGCAGCCGCCGTCACAGGTTCGGCCGTTTCTTCCTCTTCCCAGACAACTGCCACGGACTGGATAGCAATGGTCGAGGGAATAAAGGATACAATCCTAATATTGCCGGAAACCAATTGCCCTGCGAGATGATCGACAACTTCGTGATCACCCAACTGTGAGTGATTCGCAAAATAATTTCCTTCTGACAGAATGCGTCGCAGGGCCATCATGCTATTATGATCATGCAGGAATTCCCGCAAAAAATCCAAGGCCGAAAACCTATCCTCAAACCCCCTATACATTTCATCAGGCTGGGTCTCGTACCATTTTAAAATTTTAAAACTCTGAAACCCTTTGCTTATGACTCTACTCACGTTATTTCACCATAAAAGATGGAAGGCAAATACATAACGAATACCTGCATTTTGCGCATAAATAGGATAAGACGGGGATCCGCTTTAAATTCGTTTGTGCCTTTTGCCTTTCGCCGTATGCCCTGCGCTTTTATTCATCCCCCCACAATCACATCAGTGCTTCCTTCAATTAGAGTACCCACTCCGCCGCAATGCTGATCCATATCACCCATTCGATGGGCTGGCATGTTGTTGATTAACACAGTGCTGCTTCCCTTTACCGCAGTCCACGTATTGGGTCCGCAACAGGCTGCATGAATGCCCGCATCACCGACCCTAAGCGCCGGTCTAAAATTGACCAGAACATTCGGCGAACCCTGAACGGCCGGACCGATGACTGGATGCGGACAGGAAGGGCAACCGTGAAAATCGGGTGTGCCCTGCGATTTGTCCCCTAATCTTCCTTGTCCTGGCATGAGATCACCCTCTTTATTAAACCTGAATTAAAATGTTAGAGATACGCACAGAGTGCGGTAGTCAAAATGACTGAGCCGATTGTGTTTCGATTGGCCAATAATCGAATTTAATATACATCCTAACCGAAGATTTGCTGCTCAATGATCCCGTTCATCTTTTCTGTCTCATTGACCATTTCGTCCTCGAGGATGGCTTTAGCCCATTTGAATGCATCTTTTTCGAAGAAATCCAAACCATGTAAAACCGTGTGCTCGATAAAAGTTTCAAGATTGTCGTCCGCACGAATATTGAACGAATGGGCTCTATCGACACTATCCCTGATGAACTTCTTCAAGTTTTCATCATTTCTCTCTGTTGTCTTTTCGGGATAGTTGGTGCGTAAATGGACGACCATTTTCGTTACAAACCGATCGAGCATATACTCACTCATGCCATCTATTTGCGCTTTTCGTATGACTAGCATGTCCGTCGGCCTTTACGCAGGTGCACAGTCAGATGTTCGGATCTAATCGGCGATTGAGAGGGCTTCAAAGCATCGACAATGGCCCCACATCATTGACAATACCTTTGATAAACGAATAAACAGTAAAACTGCCGGTGATAAACTCACGTCATTTCAAGTTGGATGATACGCTCGGCTAGTTTTCCATTAGCTCGGGAATATTCGATTATGGAATTCCCTCCTTCCCCTTCAACAAAATATTGGTTGACGGGACTAAATATTATTTCTAATTCTGATTCGTTGCAGGTTGGAAGATAGACTCTCAGAACTCTTGGATCATAGTAGCGAAAAAAAAGCGGTTTTCCATCCTCGTCATAGACCATGAGAAGGGTCTGGAAGTGTCGCTTGAGCTCGTTCAATGCAGCATGGGATTCGACAAAGATGCCCCAGCTCGATCCCCAGCCGTTATTGAGTAGCCATTCGATAAAAGGCTCATCACGACGCAGTAAGATCAAATATGGCCCAACGGTTGCCAGTTCGCGGGCCTTATCGCCGCGAAACAACGGCACCCCTTTGATCTTCGACTCAAGCAGCTTGGGATGAATCGACTCGTCCCGCGCAGCATCGATGACGGTATAAAGCTGAATCGTTTGATCACTATCAGCATGAGCCCACAGCCGGTCCCTGATCTTTTTTAGATTCGCCGATAACATGGAACTCCTTTTTAATTTAGCTTATGAGTCGCACGGACTCAGACTTAACTCGGTCACGGTTCACAAAACGGCGATCCTGATACCGATGCGGCCTGGAAAGCCTGTGCCTGGGGCGATAGCTCGGCCGGTGCAGCCGGTATTACGACGTCCATGCCGGGTTGGGCATTGTCCGCTTCCTGTGGTTCTATCGGCGCCTCCGGTGAACAGCCCGAGCCTGATCCGGCTGATCCGCCACTGTTGAGCAGAATAGGTGTGCCGGAGACCGTCACTCCTGCAGGTCCAACCACAATAAAACCACCCCCCGCTTTTAAGGTGATGCTCATACCGGCCTCAATGATCGCATTCATCCCCGCCTTCAGGTGGATCTCCTGGCCGGCATCCAGGGCATGCTTTATTCCCACTTTCTCCTGCCAATCCATACCGGCTTCAAAGGAAACGGTGCCGTTTATCTTTTCATTGTAGTCGCCGATCACTGTGAGGTGTTTATTTCCCTCAATCTTTTCGACCTGGTCGCTCACCACGATCCGATGTGACTCATTTCCAACCCATTCCCGCAAGTCATTGACGACCCTGATATCCTGATCTTTCTGGGCGTGGATGAAGAGCTGCTCTTCGCCGGCGGCATCTTCAAACCGGATTTCATTGAATCCTCCACCCCCCAGAGAACTGTTGGATTTGATGGTACTTTTGGTCTTTTCATCCGGCAGCGGATAAGGCGGCATGGTGCTGGCGTTGTAGACACCACCGGTGATGATCGGATTGTCAGGATCGCCCTCCACAAAATCCACCACGACTTCCTGACCGATACGCGGCGTGAAGATAACTCCGTAGTTGCCACCGGCCAAAGTGGTTGCCACCCGGATCCAGCATGAACTTTCTTCATTTTTTTCGCCGATCCGATCCCAGTGGAACTGCACCTTCACCCGACCATATTCATCGGTATAAATCTCTTCACCCGCCGGACCGACGACCATGGCTGTCTGAACACCCCTTACAACCGGCTTGGGAGATCTTCTATCGGGCCTGAAGGTTGCCGAAGAGGGGATACCGATGAAATCATTGGCATAGCTGGATCCAGACATTGTTGGTGTTAATTCCTCGAGAACCTGGGGCTGAGAAGCGGTATGAACTACGGAGACCAGGAGGTAATCCTGGTCGAATTCAACGCGTTCATGTCCCTTTAGCGAAAAAGTAAAACCAGGAACAAAGTGAGGGCAAGTGCTACTTCCTTCCGAACGGTCTTTGAAGTCTTCGGATTCCTGCAGGCGAATTTGCGCTAGGTTCGTTCCCCGGGCCTGCTCAGCATAAATGCCTGGATAATCGTACATCTCCAAGTACTGAAACGGAGGGTTCTGCTCCCGCGCCGTTAAGTCCACTGATGGCTGTTCATAATTAAAATCACGCAGAGTAACTGTGCCGGATTTGATTTGCCGGGAGAATAAAAAGGTGTATACGACCTCTTCATCTGGCACCATAGCATCAGCAGGGTGATAGGAAATTTCGGTTTTATTTTCTTTGTTCTCTTCGCCTCGATCTATTACGATTGGTTGGTAGTTTGCTGTGCTGTCTCCAAAAACTAATAGATATTGGTCAGCAGAATGTTCAAAAAAATAAAAGATGCCTTCTTCCTCCAGAAGACGTGAAATAAAATTAAGGTCGGTTTCCCGATACTGAACACAATATTCTCTGAGGGGGGGGACATTTCCCAGGCGGTACTGATAATATTGACTCGTAATGCCCACGTTTTGCAAAATTTGGGTAATGATGTCCAGAATGCTTTGATTTTGAAAAATACGACAGTCTTGTTTCAAGGAAAGAAGCCACAAAGGCGGCACCAATCTTGCGCGGTAAAGTATAAAGCGTCCTCTGTTGCCGGTCTGCATGAACTGATTGATAATGCCGTGGATATATCGTTCTTCCGTGAGGCCGGCAATGACCAGCACAGCCTCTTTACCGATCACGTCATTAAAATTGATTTCATCTTCCGAGGCCAATGTAAGGTTGACGTCATAGGGAGAGGAGATCCTCTCATGGGCCACAAATTCCACAACCTGCAACTCTGTTTCTACTATTTTAAAGAGGAAGCGTGGTTGGTCAGCTCTTAAGGCCGGAGACATTGTCACCTCCAAAAATTGTAACCTTATTTGAGTTAATAAAATCTGATACGTTATCCGTCTTGCCCTGCCACTCGGTCCTTGTGTATACGGATGGCTTCCAAATAAAGACTTTCGAATACCGTTTTTGGCATGGATAGAAGGTGCTGCCCAGAGTAAGGCGAACAAGTTAGAACGTTTTCGAAGCGGGGCGATTGTACCGCCGTCCAAAAAACGGTATTTGGAAGACTATCAAAAATGCAGCCTCGATTGAGCTGGAGCTCCATGTCAATCTATGGCTCGCAAAGCAATTTTAAGTCAAGTTGAAGATCGGATTCGATATTATTAAAATAACGTTTATATGGCCCAAACTATAAATAATATTAGGCATTGTCAAGTGTCGTTACACCTTTGAACAGCAATATATTCCATGGTAATATATTTTCTTTCCTCACGGCACCTTCATCCAAGACCTTCGGCCACCCCTAAACCCAGCCATTCGACTTCCCTCAGAACAGGCATTTTTCGGGTTACATGAAAAAGGTAGCGAGCCGACCTCGGGGAGGCCGGCATTGATTCTACCTCTGTATATCCTGTCCGTATTGTCTGCCAACCCGCTGTGGCCGTTGTTCCGTCACAAGAGGCGGGGTTGGCCGGGCAGCGGGGCCGCTCGAATTAAAAATTCGGCGCCCGCCAATCGTCGGAACCGGATGTGCCCCCGGCTTCATGCGTCCAGATGATTTTACGATAGGTGAAGGTCACATCTTCCAGATGCGTAAAGTGTGCTACGCTTGGATCCTGGCAGTTCGGCATGTGGGCCGTGATGTCCACGATCACGGCGTCCTCCAGCTCATGGGTAAAGTAATGCTCCTGCTGGCCTTCCGGCGTGGTGCGGTACCATTTGATCACGACAGTCGCCAGGCGCTCACCGCTGGTCAGGGCGGTGTACAGCAGCGGCGAGCATTTATCGTAGACTTTGGTGATCGTCAACGGCTGGTGGACCCGCTGCCCGGTGGGTTGCCCGCTTTGCGGATCAGTGGGAATCATGACCGTGTGCTTGAAGCTTTGGACCAGAATTTCGTCTTGATGCGCGGACTGCCATATATTTCCGACACTTTCCGCGGTGAGCGTCCCCGCTGTGATGTTTCCCTGTTGTGTGCCCTCAATGGCACAATATGCTGGTGTAGGCATGGTGCTATCTCCTTTCTGATGTTTAAGGTTATTCTTTCTCAAGCATTCCGACAACGTATATCGCCGGATAGCCTCCGATAAACTACATGATTTAGATTTCTGCTTGGATTTTTTCTCTGCCTTTCGCAAAATCCGCCGCCAGACATCCGTGCCCTCTGGTAGAGGAGACCGATCCTATTGGGAAGATTTATCAGGGCGAAAAGGCACAGTTCTCAATTGAATTGTGACCGATTCCTGACCGGAGGAAACTTCTCTTTTCAGGACCTTAATCACTGCTTTGCGGTCAGGTGTGAGATCATCGGCGCTGCAAAGGCCGTCCATCTCGAACTCTCTTAAAACCAATGGGTTGCCAGGGTCTGCCTTGACATCTGTGATTTCTTCATTTTGCATGGTCATACCTACCTTACGATTCGTATTTTGTTGTGATGGTTATTTCAAATTAAAGATATTTCACGACGGATCTTCACGAATTTCAACCGACTTCTGAAGCCTTTGATTCTTTATTTATCGGTATTGATCAATTTTCATGCCAAACCCGATGGAACCGTCCCGATTTAAGATTGATCGTTGTATATCATTAAATTTACTTCATATTTTTCTATTAGTGGTTAAGATCCCTCCAGGATGGTAATTACTTTTCGAACGATGGGCGGTCAATTAAGTTAACACCTTATCCCACATAGCTGATAAAGATAAATAATTAAGGCGACTTAGAGTAGAACCAAGTTTGATGCGAGTGTAAAGTGATTTGTCAGATATTGCTACTTTTTCACGAATAATCAGAGCCCCAAAATAATCAAATGCGTCGTTGGCGGACAGCATTTGCCAATCGCCACGCCAGGCTGGGTTTACCTATTGTCGAATCCAGAACGAAAAGCCCAGCTGTCCTTCACCGGGGGGCGGTTGCAGGATCACTACTGGATGATGGGCTCTTTCAGACACGGATCTGCTAATACTGTCGGAGATATTGAATCCTCGCCCGTCCGTCTGCATCACCCCTGCAATGGAATGCTGCAGACGACGGGCACGGCGGGGAGCGGGTCCGCTTGAATTAAAAATTCGGTGCCCGCCAATCGTCGTCACCGGATGTGCCCCCGACCTCGTGCGTCCAGATGATTTTACGATAGGTGAAGGTCACATCTTCCAGATGCGTAAAGTGTGCTAC
>JASJCE010000364.1 GCA_030066155.1 Desulfobacterales bacterium
GGTTTTATTTCGTCGCGTAATTCCAACAGCGCGGAAACGGCCAGCAGCCGATCGTCGCTGACGTCCACATGACTGCGGATGGCGAGGGTGCCGCGCGCTATGGCCCAATGACACAATTTCCGTGCACGCGCCTTGATATTGTCAACGGTCAGGGCCGGCTTCAGCTCGCCCCACAGCGCAATGCCCTCCAGCAGCGTGCCGCTCTCGTTGACCCGCGGATTGCCGTAGGTCAACGTCGAATCCAGATGAAAATGGCTGTCCACAAAGGGCGCTGACACCAGCCGGCCGGTTGCATCGATTTCCCGCTGACCGCCCGCATCAAGTCGCGGAGCGACCTCGGCGATGAGTCCGTTGGCGACGCCGATATCCACCCCAGTGCGCCCATCTACCAGATTGGCGTTGCGAATAATTAAGTCCAACATTTTGTTGCCCCCTGGGAATGACGAATGTCGAATGACGATTGTCGAATGACGATTGTCGAATTAAGGAAAAATCTCTTTCAAGTCTCTTCTACAATCAGAATTGATGCTCGCATCAAGCGGCGGTGCTCGCATAAAACTTCATTTCTAAGGGTATACCAGACTATTTAAATCGCGGTTGAAAACCGCTCCCACGACCAATATAGCCAATATCATAAGATTGACCAGAAGTTTTATCAAATAAAGATCGATAGAATTCCATCATTTGACATTCGCCAATCGTCATTCGACATTCCTGGCAGTTCCACCATTCGTCATTCGACAATCGTCATTCGTCATTCGTCATTCCCCATCACCCGCCTTTCTCTTCCCGGCGGTAGGGTTTCAGCAGGCCGGCCGGTACGGCGGCTTTGCGGGAAACACTGATCAAAGCCACGATGGTCAGAAGATAGGGAATCATCAGAAACAGGTGAAATGAAATGGCAATGCCCAATCCTTGAAGCCTCAACTGGAGTCCGTCCAAGAATCCGAATATGAGGGCACCCAATGCACCTTTGAGCGGGTCCCAGTTGCCGAAGATAACCATGGCGATTGCCACCCAGCCGCGCCCGCCGATAACATCGATCAGGAACATATTTTGATGGGCAAGGGTCAAAAAAGCACCGCCGATTCCCATCAGGGCCCCTCCAAATACCAGGCAAAGGGTTCGGGTCAGGGTCACGTTGACGCCGACGGTGTCGGCTACCACCGGGTTTTCGCCCACCGTACGAATCTTGAGGCCCAGCTCGGTTTTGTACAATAGAATTGATATGGCTGGTATGAGCAGCCAGGCAATGTAAGTTAGCGAATACTGTGTGAAAAGCCCCGGTCCGATCACCGGAATTTTGGACAGCAGCGGCACCGCGATCTGCTTGAATGGATCGATGGTCGGCGGCACCGTGGGCGAGCCGAAATGCAGTCGATAGATGAACATGGCCAGGCCGGTGGCAAACAGGGTGATTCCCAACCCGGATACATGTTGACTCAAACCCAGATTGACCGCCAGGAATGCCATCAACAGTCCCAGCAACATTCCCACCATGGCTGCCGCCAACACCCCGGCCCAGATCGATCCCGAGTTGAAAGTGATCAGGAATCCGGTCATGGCACCCATCAGCATGATCCCTTCAATGCCCAGATTCAAAACTCCGGAGCGTTCAGCCAGAATCTCACCCAGCGTGGCAAAAATGATCGGTGTGGCCATTCGCATGGTGGCCCCAATGAGTCCGGATATAAATGCGACATCAAGCAATTCGCTCATTTCCTGCGCGCTCACCTTATGTTGTATTGCAGCATGCCGATTAAATTCTGCCTATGTAAATTTAAAATTTTATCAACCGGTTATAAAATTATATGCGTGCCCGTTGCATGGTCGTATTCTGATATCAGTAATAGATCGAGCTGTAAAGTCAAGAGTAAAGGCCGATAAAGTTTTTGCTGGTTTTTACCGATGTTAAATATTGGGAAAAGTTGTGCGACTGGAGGAAGATGGCTTTGGCGTCAAATTCAAAAAAATAATATAATCTCCCTTCAATCTGAGCTGTGATATGTGAAAGTGCGAGTTAAGAAATTTTACTATCAGAAACCATTTGACGAATTTTATTTTGGCACAGCCTTTGTAAAATAAAGGGGCAGCATGAGACGAAAACTAATATATATATTAGCTATAAATTTCAGTTTAATCCTGATTTTAGCTGCTTTATTAATAAATTTTGCGGGTATAGGCGCAAAACTACTGATTATTGGTGGAGTACTGTCATTATCTGCCATTTTTACGATACTTATCTTGAAACACAACAAAAAGAGTGGCGTCAACCAAAATAATGCTGCAAGAAGTAAAGTGATCGATGATAACATTGACTGGCTTCGACAACGATGGGACCGGATTCAAGCCGAGAACAACTCAGGCGTGTTGAAATCGGTATCCAATTGGTATTTCGACGATGCGACGGCGCAACAGCTGTTACAGATTGAACAGCTCGGTTTTAATTTGTCTAATGAAAAAATATCAAAAGGCCAGGCCTCTGATATAATCGGATTGTTTGAACCAGCGGAAACGAATAATATTAGCATTCTGGAAAACCATAATGTGCCACTTAATGGAATCAACCAGACGAAGGCCAGGGAATTGGTCCTTAACATCCGCAAGAATATGGTGGAAAGTACGACCGGAATTATTCATATAACCGAGCACCTGATCATCAAACAGTTGGAAGATGAGTTCATATATTTTGTCAGATTCTTCGACTCACGTGTTCGCCATAACAATCCGGCACCCCAATATGTCACCACAAATAATCGTCTCCGTATCAGATACGAGCAGGCTGCTGATTTAGGACTGGCCCGCAAAGGAGCTGACATTCCAATAGAAGAGAGACTGGAAACCTTGCAGTTGAAGCAGTTGAGCTCCTTAGCCGGTGGGCAGAAATTCTCCAGTATAGATTCGGCAATTAAAATTATTATTGAAATTCCCGATATCGTCAAAAAGTTCGAATCTTCAGCTCCGTTGGAAAATTGGTTTCATTTAAAAAAAGTGAAATTGGATGTTGAGTACCTGGAGTCAAAATGGTCAAAATTACGTGATAACGATTTCTACCAACATTCCACTGCCGATCCGGCTTAACTTATTTTTTCTTTATCTTATACTCCGTAAACAGCAAAAAGATGAGCATCACCATCAGCGCCATGCCCTGTATGACCTCTGCGATGTAGGTCGGAACACCGGTCATGCGGCTCATGGTCTGGGCACCCACTATAATCACACTGAAGAACAAAGAAGAAAAAAGCACGCCCACCGGATGCAGATTCCCCAGCATGGCAATCACAATCCCGGAGTAACCGTATCCCGGAGAAATGTCCATAATCAGTCGCCGCTGTATAGCGCACAATTCGCCGACTCCGGCCAGCCCCGCCAATCCGCCGGATATCAAGGCCGTCCACAGGATTACTCTGGTGGTGCTGATTCCGCCGAAAGTGGCTGCTCGGGCGTTGACCCCCACGGCCCGGGACTGATAGCCGAAAGTGGTTTTGCGGTTGACGAACCAGATAATCAATACCGCTAATAGTGCCAGCGGAATCCCCAGGTGAAAACGTGAGCGGGCAATTAATATGGGATAATTGGCGGCTTCGATAATCGCTGAAGACCGGGGCCAGCTGGAGCCGGGTTGCTGCAGGGGACCGAACAGCAGTGCTCCCATAATATGAATCATGACGTAATTCAGCAACAGCGTTGAGACCACGTCATCTACTTTAAGCTTGGTTTTGAGCAGTGCCGGGATCGAGGCCCAGAGACCCCCGGCCAGAAATCCGCCGATGATAACGATGGGCAGCACCAACGGCGGGGGGATCCCACCCAGGGAAACGCCCAGGGCCGTGGCCGTAAGGGCACCGGCCAGCAGCTGGCCTTCGGCTCCGATATTCCAGAATTTGGCCCGGAAAGCAAAAGCCACAGCCAGCCCGGTCATCATCAGCGGGCTGGCTTTGACAAATGTTTCCAGAAGATTGAAGCGGGATCCCAGGGCACCGTAGAACAGATAATAATATGATTTCCAGAGATGACCGCCGGCAATCAGGATCGGGATCGCGGATAATATCAACGTCACCAGAATCGCGAAAATCGGGATGACAATTTTGGCCCATCCCGGCAATGGTTTACGTTTTACAATCCGGATTCCCATCAATTATGTACCCCGCTCATCCACAGACCGATCTGCTCGCGGGAGGCGCTCTCACCGGACGCGACTCCCATTAATTCTCCCTCATACAAAACAACGATGCGGTCACTCAGGTTGAAGACTTCATCCAGATCTTCCGAGATCAGAAGAATACCGGCCCCCCTGTCGCGCTCCTGTATGATCCGCTGATGAATATACGCCATGGCGCCGACATCGAGCCCGCGGGTCGGCTGGGCGGCGACGACCGCCGCCGGCTGTCCGGCGAGTTCCCGGGCCAACATAACCTTTTGCAGGTTGCCGCCGGACAGGCTTTTGGCAACGGCTTCACGGCCGGCCGTTTTGATGCCGTAAGCGGCGATCAATTCATCGCTGAACCGGCGGATAATGGCGGATTTCATTAGTCCGAAATGTTGAAACCGGGCTGACCGATGGTTTTCCAGAATGATGTTCTCCTCAACCGAAAGATCCATCATCAAACCGGTATCGATGCGATCCTCCGGAATGCGGCCCATTTTTAAGTTGATCGCGGAAGTCGGGCTACCGAATTTAAGCTGCTTGCCGTTTATCACGACGGATCCGGCCGTCGGCCGGCGCAGCCCGAAAAGGATTTCGGCCAGCTCCCGCTGGCCGTTGCCGGAGATACCGGCCAGACCTAAAATTTCATATTGATGGATAACCAGATTCACATTTTTCAATGCCGGGACCTGCTTGTCATTCAGTGCATTGAGGTTGTTGATCTCCAGAACGGGCCGACCGGCGTTGAGGCTCTTCTTTTCAATATTTTCCAGCAGTTCCCTGCCCACCATCAGGTTGGCCAACTCCCGCGCGTCGGTTTCGGCGGTCCTGCGCTGGGCCACGACCTGACCGGCCCGCAGGACCACGATGCGGTCCGATATATCCATCACTTCGTTCAGTTTATGGGAAATAAAAACAACCGATCGACCTTCCCCAACGAGAATTCTCAGGGTTTTAAACAAATCCTCGGTCTCGGCCGGGGCCAGCACTGCAGTGGGTTCGTCCATTATCAAAATGTCGACATCCCGATAGAGGGCCTTGAGAATTTCCACCTTTTGCTGTTCACCGACCGAAAGCGTCCATATCCTTGCATCCGGATCAATCTGCAGACCAAAGCGATTTTGCAGGTCGAGCAGTTGTTTGCGGGCGGATTTCAAATCGAGAAATATGCCTTTCCCGGTTGCGGTACCAATGACGATATTTTCCAGCACGGTCTGGGACGGGACCAGGGCAAAATGCTGATGAATCATTCCGATACCGCGTGAGATGGCATCTTTCGGTGCCGAAAGATGGACCTTTTCCCCCTTGATAAAGATGTCCCCCTCATCGCAGGCGTAGTAGCCAAAGAGGATATTCATCAGGGTCGTCTTCCCGGCCCCGTTTTCACCCAGCAGGGCACAAATCTCACCGGGATAAAGGTCGAAAGAAATGTTGTTGCTGGCGATGACGTCCAGAAACCGCTTCGTGATCCCGGACAGCCTCACCACCGGCTGTTTGTCATCCATAATTTCTCCGCTAATTTTTCCGCCCTGAAATCTAACGGCACAAGTCGTTACTAAGATGTTTTACGTAACGTATTCGACTGGCAATCGTTGTCGTTGAAACGGGCGGAATAATTAATTTTATCTATAAATATGTGCAGGCAAATGAGTTTATAGATTATGATCTGATGGATGATTTGAGATAGGTTCCAATATTAAAATGTGGGCCGACGCTATGATGCTGACCATCGAGTCTTGCATGCGCCGGCCCTGTTTGAAAAAAACTACTTAAACGTGTCGAACTTTGGGTTTAAGGTACGGAAGATGTATGAAACGCTCATTATCAACCAGCCGATCCCGGGTGACGAAGGGGACACGTTTAACGGAGACACGTTTAATCGGACAGCGGTTTCTGCTCATCGACCGGTACCCGGAAAGTTCCGTTCAAGATCTTCTGCTCAAGGTCTCGAACCTCTTTTATAACGCTGGCCGGCAGGGTTTTTTCAAATGAGTGAAATGGCGCCAAGCGCGAACCGCCTTTGGCCATCATCGACCACTCGCCTAAATCCATTGAGACCCAGGCATCTTTTTTAACCATATCAATGGCAAACTTGATTGTCGGATACATATCCCAGACCGGCCCGGTAATCACCACGGAGGGGGCCATAGGGTTCTGATCCGACATGTTGCCGAAGGCCAAAACGCCCTTCTCCTTGGCAGCCTCGAAAACCCCGAAACGCTCGGCGTAGATCAGATCCGCACCGGCCTCTATCTGGGCAATGGCGGCTTCCTTGGCCTTGGGCGGATCGAACCATCCGCCGATATAAGATATTTTAACTTTGACCTTGGGATTGACTTTCAGAGCACCGGCTTTGAACGCATTGACCAGGCGATTGACTTCTCCGATGGGAATCGCGGCAACCACTCCGAGGACATTGGACTTCGTCATCCGGCCCGCAATGATACCGCATAAATAGGCCGGTTCGTGAATCCAGTTGTCAAATACCGAAAAATTCGGTGATACGGGGCCAAACTCTGAACCAAAAGCAAATGCGATTTCGGGATAGTCTTTGGCAACCCGGCGAGCGGGTTCTTCACCGGCCAGAAATGCATCGCCGACGATCAGGTCGAATCCGCGTTCTGCATATTCTCTGAGAACTTTCTCAAAGTCAGCGGCGGCGATTTTTTCCGTAAACTCATATTCAATGTTGCCGATTTCCTTTTGGGCTTGCAGGCAGGCTTGATGGATTACACCGTCCCACGGCTCCTCAATGGCGGTTTGAAATATCGCAGCGATTTTGAATGGTTTTGCGGCGCCGGCCACAGCCACGACGGAAATCGACAAAAAAATCAGCATAACCACGGTTACGGTTTTTTTCATGATTTAATCTCCTTTCACATGTTTTGTTTTCGGATTTCACTGAAATAGGTACGGCATCGGTCCGCTAGATCAGATCTCACGATTTGATGAAGTACCATAGAGGAGGGTCTTGAATTTGTCAATTCCAAT
>JASJCE010000365.1 GCA_030066155.1 Desulfobacterales bacterium
GCAGAAGCGATTCCTTCCGTACCAGTTAGAATCACCTTTGAAGGCAGCACAAAGTATTTCAACGCAATTGCGTAAAGTGCTCCAGCTCCAATAGTCATCGCGTAATCAACACACCAACGACGCAAATTTTTCCATTTCATTCGTTGAGCCTTTTGCCATAAAACCAGTCATTATATGGGTCTGTGTATCTTTGCATATGAGAATGAATCTTCATCACGAAAACCACGAAATCTATTTTGTCCCTTTTTCGTGTTTTCGCCTGCCCAGTTAAACATTCTTTTTTTGTTGGACCGGGGTTCTTTCGTGCTTTCGTGATTATGTCTTTTTTTGGTTAGCGGCAGATCCAGGTCAGGTTTTAATTGCTGCTTCACTTCGTCATGGATTCCGACGGATCGCGATGCGGAAATTGCCGGATCATTTCCATGTGGCTGCCGATAAATTTCTGAATGGGCGTGACCGCAAACAGGCCCTGGTATAATGCGCCGTATTTTTCACCTGGATCGCGTCTGACATTGTAGAACTCCATGCCAGGCAAGCCCCCCTGGGCCGGCTTGATATGGATTTTAAAATCCTCGAAACGGATGGCGGCAAGTGTTCCTGCGCTGTAGTGGGTCATGTAGTTGCGCCGGCCGTGGCCTTCGCCCATCAGCAGCAAGGCGGTCTGGTCAATACCGTCGATCACGCGGTCGTTCGGTATTTGGTTCAGGGCACCTGCAAGCCTTGCCGCGGTTGTAAAAAAGTCGGTTAAGTGAATCATGTCCGTGGGGGCTTGATCCGGCTTGATCATACCCGGCCAGTAGGCCTGGGCCGGCACGCGCACACCGCCCTCGAGCGTGTCGCCTTTGCTGCCTCGCAGCAGCGAGTAACCGCCCGTCGGATAAAAGGCGTACATCGGCCCGTTGTCGGAAATCCACATGACCAGCGTGTTCTCGGCAATGCCTTCTTGCTCCAGCGTCTTGACCAGCTTTGCTATGTGCTGGTTGTGAAGGACCATCATGGATGCCTGGGCGTTAGGCCGATCGACATGCGGATCGTTCTGATGGGACTTGGCGCCGGTAATCTGCAGAGCGTAGCTGGCCCAGTAAATAAAGAACGGCCTGTCGGTTTTGTTCTTTTCCTTGATCCATTTGATTATCTGAGCATTGGATTCGTTTTCGAAGTGCTCCTGGCGCTCGATCCCTAGCTTGCCCGCCGGACCTTCGATTGGTTTACGCTTCTTGCCTTTTTCCGCGACATAACCGGCAACGTCCAGATTAATTCCGGTCAATTCTTCATACCGTTCATAGCCGGGAAAATCCAGAAACGGTGCCTTGAACGGCGTCGGATTTTCATAGAGGTTGGCCGAATCCGCCCACGCGTCGGGCGCGCCATTGAACAGGCCGTAGTAGGCATAGTCGTACCCCTGATTGGTCGGGTCGTGCTCTTCGGCATCTCCCAGGTGCCATTTGCCCCACATGGCCGTGTGGTAGCCGGCCTCGGAAAGCACTTCGGCAACCGTAATTTCTTTGGGGCTCAAGCCTTCGGGCTGGCCGGGCCAAAGTACCGACAGCAGACCGGTGCGGACCGGGTGGCGACCCGTGTTGATGGCGATGCGGGACGGCGTGCACGAGGGCTCCGCATAGGCAGACCAGAAGCGCATTCCTTCTCTGGCCATTTTGTCCAAGGTTGGCGTCGGCGTGCCGCGATGCTTGCCGCCGCCTTGCCAGCCAAGTTCACCCCAGCCGATGTCATCGGTCAGAATGTAGATGATATTGGGCTTTTTACCGAATTTCTTTTCGAGAGCGGCAAGCTTGGCATCGATCTGCCGGTCCTGTTTCTCCCATTCAGCTTTGTATCTTTTTTCCATTGCGTAATAAGGCGCGTCAAACTGACCGGCCGAGATTTCCATTTGAAAGGCAGCTATAAAAATTGCGATGGATAAAATAGCAATTGAAAAAGTTTTCATAAAATTACCCCCTTCTGTGTGAAGTAGTGATTGGGATTAATATATTTAGGTTTACACAAAATAATTGTGGTCCGAATAGAGGGAACGGAAAAGGATACGAGTATCCATTCGCTTGGAGAAAACTACGCCATTTTGGAGATAGTCGTTCTAGCTGAATCTGAATATTTATAGCACTTATCAAAATTCGTTCATATGCAGTTCAGTATCCGTGCTAAGGGTACTTTCATTTTTCACACACTTTATGCGTGCGCTGGTTATGTGTCAATACGAAACGAACGTTCTTTCCGACAACCCTCCAATATTTTAAATGATTTCAACTAATTTGACATACTTGCTTTGCCAAATAATTTAGTATAGAACTGAAATTATTGTATATTAGGCAATCGCAGCCTAAAAAGTCTGAATTGTAAAAACCCTAGCTCGATAAACAAACAGGGGTGAGAGAGTCATGTTTGAAAGACAGTACTTGAAGGACGATCTGCTTGCCGGGGTCGTCGTATTCCTGGTGGCCTTGCCGCTCTGTCTCGGCATAGCCCTGGCATCGGATGCCCCGCTTTTTGCAGGAATTATTGCCGGCGTGGTTGGTGGAATTGTTGTGACGCTCGTCAGCGGCTCATCGCTCGGCGTGAGCGGCCCTGCTGCCGGCCTGGCCGTGATCGTGGCCGGTGCGATTGGAAACCTCGGATATGAGGCTTTCCTGCTCGCGGTTGTGATATGTGGCATATTACAGGTTGCCCTTGGCTTTATGAGAGCCGGCATTATTTCACACTATTTCCCGACGGCGGTAATCAAAGGCATGCTGGCCGGAATTGGGGTGATCATGGTGCTCAAGCAGATCCCCCACCTGATGGGCAATGATACTTCCTGGATGGGCGAGCTCCGTTTCCTGGAAGAAGACGGTCACAACACCCTGTCTGAGTTATACTACAGCCTGCTGACTATTCACCCTGCCGCAATTGGAGTGGGGATTTTATCCCTGGCGATTCTGTTTATCTGGCGACGGCCATTTATTAAGAACAAGCCCGGCTTTAGTCAAATCCCGGCCCCTTTAGTCGTCGTCGTGTTCGGCATACTCATCAACGAATTGGTAAAAGTCACCGTCCCCCGACTGTCTCTGATTGGCGATGACCTGGTGCAGTTGCCCGTGGCCATGTCTTTTGGGGCGATCCTTGATTTCGTGACGCTGCCCGACTTTTCGCAGATCGGCAATCCGCAAGTCTATACAGTGGCCCTGACGCTGGCGGTGATTGCAAGTGTTGAGACCTTACTTAGCGTCGAGGCGGCTGACAAGCTCGATCCGCGGAAACGTGTCACCCCGACCAATCGTGAGTTGAAAGCGCAGGGTATCGGCAACCTGATATGCGGGCTACTCGGCGGCATGCCGGTGACCCAGGTCATCGTGCGCAGCGCGACGAACGTGACCGCCGGAGGAAAGACGAGGACCGCCTCCTTATTCCACGGAGTCTTGCTGCTGATCAGCGTACTGCTGATTCCCACGCTGTTGAATCGCATCCCGCTTGCCTGTCTGGCGGCAATCCTGTTGGATGTCGGATACAAACTAACCCGGATCGGAATCTTCCGGGAAATGTACCGGCAGGGGTGGCAGCAATTCTTTCCATTTATTGCAACGGTCCTGGGAATTGTTTTCACGGACTTGCTGATCGGCGTCGGCATCGGGCTGGTTGTGGGCCTCTTCCACATTTTGCTCTATAACTACAAGACGGACTATCTGTTGGATGTCGACGAGGCGGCCAAAAGGAGAACCGTCTACCTGTCCGAACATATGTCGTTTCTCAACAAGGCGGCATTGACGAGAGTGTTAAAGGAAGTCCCTGCCGCCGCAGAAGTCACCATCGACGGGTCCCGGTCGGTGATGATCGACTACGATGTCAAGGAAGTGCTGAAAGACTTTTTCACCCGCGCCAAGGCTGAAGACATAAAAGTGACGTTCAAAGGCATCGACGAAAACGAGATTGCCAATCTAAGGACGGTAGGACACTAGGAGTGTACTATTAGTAGCTATCTCAAAAAAAAACTTTTGGCCCAAACTCTTTGTTGGGGGCCCAATTAAAATTCTCGAAATACTGATTTTTAATAACCTCGATTGACAAATAACATTTAAAGTTATAAAAAATAAACATTTTGTTACTAACAAATAATTAAAAAATAATTTACAAGGTGTTCCTAACTACAGGCATAAAGATGGAAAATCCTTTTAGATAAAAACCTTTTTGTGGAAATAAGAGAAGAACTATCTTTGTGTTCCGGCAGCGACGCTAGCGAAAATCCTCCAATACGAAGCTTAATCCCTGTTGAATTTAAAGAAGACACCTTAAACAAAATGGAAGGCTTATCGTGGGCGTACTATTCCAAGTTTCTTCATTCGGGCATCCAGGGTGGTGGGCTTAAGGCCCAATAGGCCAGCCGCGCCCGCTTTCCCGCGAACGCGCCAGCCGGTCTGCTTCAATATTTTTTGAATGTGGTTCCTTTCGACATCTCTCAACAAAACCGAGTCAATTTCGTTCTGCGATTGAACGCCCGGAATTTGAACATTTAATGTCGGTCCCTCGGTAACAATCATGGACTGCTCGATCACATTGCGCAGTTCCCGGATGTTACCCCGCCAGGGGCATCGCTTTAACGCCTCGATGCTCTTTTTAGGGATCGATTCGATCCGCTTGCCCATACGATCTGCGTATTCCTTGACGAAGGCCCAGACCAGCAGCTCCAGATCTTCAACGCGATCATGCAAGGACGGTACGTTGATGGGAAACACATTCAGACCGTGTCCGGTATGCGATTATGTTTATCCCAGGGTAGCCCGAATTTCAAGGTAATCCAGTTTTCAATTCGGTTCCCATCATTTTGAATAGCAATTGACAGATAAATTCTGTAGATCCTGTCCAAGAATAAGATAATTAAATCGAATCCACCCCATTGATGCAAAATGCAACGATTTATTTATATTGTAACATTTTATTATATATTGTTAATATCTTGACAAAAATGCTGCATATTGCTAATTTGTTATCTGAATTTTTGGGTACGAATCGGCACCACCATTCAAGCGGGTTAAATTTACCTTGAACGTCAAGTTAAGCTATGTGTGTGCAAAATTCAGATAGGAGGTGTTTTATGGCTGGAAGTTCGACGAGTCCACTGAGGCTGGATTCAACCCTGGTTGCAGCAGCCAAGAGAGAGGGCTCAATCAACAAGAGATCCGCACCCAAACAAATCGAATTCTGGGCTGAACTGGGAAAGGCAGTTGAAAAAGTTTTAGACTACCATGACATTTTTGCCGTGATCCAGGGTCTGAAAAGAATCAAAGTGGAATCCGTGAAGTCAGAGGCCGTTGATCCCGCAGAAGTTTTCGGCGCCATTGAATCCAGTCGCAAAAGCGAAAAACTCGAAGAAAAAGTAACTTCGGCTGCATTCTATTTTGAGGCCAGCCGCAGACAACCGGGTCTGCTTGACAGGGTAAATTCTGCCACCGGCGAACGGCAGACAGGAAGGTTCTACAACGGTGAGTTTAAGGTTTCGGCATGACGGTTTCAAAGCAGTTATGGATCCTGTCAGGCGGCAATGGCGCCGGCAAGACGACCTTTTACAACTTGTTTCTGGCTCCAAGAGGTATTAAGCTCGTCAATGCTGATATCATCGCAGGGGCAATCAATCCTGAAAATCCGGAGTCCGTTAGTTATGACGCCGCTCATGTGGCAGAGCAAATACGGCAGAAATTATTGGAGCAAGGCGTGTCATTTTGCTTTGAAACCGTATTCTCTCACGTTTCCAAAATAGATTTTGTGGCAAATGCGAAGGCCCGGGGTTATGAAATAATCCTGGTCTATATTCATCTGGCTACGGCAGAGTTAAACGAGGCCCGGGTTTATCAGCGAGTCACTGAAGGCGGACACCCTGTTCCACCTGATAAAATCCGCAGCCGAATACCTCGCACAATGAAGCATGTCCGAACAGTTCTGCCGCTGGTCAGCGAAGCGCGTCTGTTGGACAATTCCTACCGCAGTGATCCCTTTCGACAGGTCGCCTGCGTGAAACGGGGAAAACGTGAATGGGTAAAAGAGCCACTCCCCCAATGGGCTGAGGAAATATTGAAGGACATCCCATAATTAATCCGCTTAATTTTATTGAAAACATATTCTTTGAATAAGAGTTGCTTCGGTGTCTCAGTGCGTTTTATCCAAGCTTACTCTCCAGATAGCTGAACCTGTTAGCAATATAATAGTTACGCATATCGTTTTCCAGGATCGATCCCAACTTGACTTTAAAATCAATATCTTTGAAATTGGCAAGTTTTTCCCTAAACTCAATCGACTTTTTACCTGTCAGGTCAAGTAGCTCAATACCCCTTCTCAGCAGAAACTCAATATCAAAGCAATCTCTAATTTCGCCCCGATCCAAGAAGGCGTCTATTTTGTTTTTCATTGTCTGATCCAGGGTATGAGCCTTTAAAAGCACCTGTTTTGTGCTAAATTTTGAAAACGCGATTTTTTCCTGATAATCGCAGTCTTTTATCTCCCTCCGGATTTCGATTATCAAGCGCTTTGGATACGATGTAGATCGAAACTCAAACAAAAGCGTATAATGATTTATTTTTGAATCCGTGATTTCATAGTCTTTCAAAATGGCGCTTCTAAATTTCTTGTAATAATCTTGTGCTGGTACCTTTTTTACAAACCAAAAATCGAGATCAACCGAATAGCGGTTTAGTTCGTGGCAGAGCCTCAACATCGATCCGCCGCCAAAGACAAGCGGCTCAAGCAATTTAGCGCTGTTCAATTTGTCTAGTACTTCGATTTCAAATTCTTCGTGCTGTCTATAAATATCCATGCTTCTTTAACATCGTTTTTGTTTTCAAAGGAAATTCAATGCTCAAACGCATGATCTCGTTTCGGTCGAGTTTATCTGAATCCAGGGCCGAAATATCAAGTGCATAACGACCGTAAGACATCAAATAAAATGCGTCCAAAAGAGCTTTTTCCGGCGTAGCGATAAAAATTTCTTTTTCTTTTTTGAAGCCAAAATATAAATTTCCGGCTATTTTCGAATATCGAAATACGCTGCCTTCCACCTTTATTTCCTTTGTCCGCTTGACAGCAACCGATTCAAAAAAATCCCTTTGTACCTGGGTCGTTATCTCATAGTAATCCAAAGCCGTCATTA
>JASJCE010000366.1 GCA_030066155.1 Desulfobacterales bacterium
ACCATATATGATGTTGCCGCTTTGCGCGACTGGCTGACCGACCAGGGATTGGAGATCTACACCCGGGTTGAGGAAATCGAAGTCATTCAAAGTCTCGACCGATCCTTTACGCTGATTTTCCAGCTGATATCGTTTGTGGCAATCTGTGGCTACTTCGCCTCTATGGCCAGCAATATACTGGCCAATGTCAATCGCAAGAGCCGCCATCTGGGAATTACGCGTCTGATCGGCTTTTCAACCCGCACCATCATCTGGTATCCGGTGGTTCAATCAATGGCCACTGCGGTCCTGGGCACCGGATTGGCGGCCTTTCTCTACTTTGCGGCTCAGATTACCATCAATAGTCTGTTCGCCCAATATCTGGCAGAGGGTGAATATGTTTGCCGGCTTTCGTTGATCCATTTGATGATTGCTTTGCTGATGACCATTATTCTTTCGATACTCGCTTCAAGCTACGCTGCCTTTCGGGTATCGAAAATCGAGCCTTCGAAGGTTATCCGAGATGTTTAGTCACACTCTCCAGACGTTATTTGCGTTAGCGGTTCGTCTTGTACCCGGCCTGGCTACCATTCTTCTGGCCCCGGTGCTGCCGGCCCAGGAATGTCCTTCCCTTGACAACAAACGTCTCTCCCTGACCCCGATTATCAGAGACATGGTGAATCCGACACCATCCCAGGGCGATATCGAATTGCCCATGCCGTGCGGCGGGAAGTTGATCCTGAGGCCGGTTTGTATCCCAGCTGCGGATTTTCTGAGTGATCACCAGCTGCGTCTTGGCTGTGAAAATTGCGGTCGGCCGGATCAAGGGTTTATGGAAAGCAAACGGATCGCCAATCTGTCAGGCGCATTTACGATTAACGATTTGCCGGACACCTGGCGTCAGCACCTGGATAATCTCAATCAAAGCGCTAGCATGCACTGTCCCCGGTCGACTGACGAGAATTCGCAAGCATTTTACTACTTCATCGGGAAATACGAGATTTCGGTTTTTCAATGGAAAGCCATTATGGACGGGGTTTGCCCGGGATGGGATGTGCGCTTTACATCCGACGATCCGCGACCCAAGACCAATGTCTCATGGTTCGAAGCGGTGGCCTTCACCCAGAGCTACACGGAGTGGTTGCTCAAGAACCGGCCTGATGCGCTGCCTGCATTTGATGCCGGGCGTACCGGGTATATTCGACTCCCAACCGAAGCCGAATGGGAATATGCCGCGCGAGGCGGGGCCCTGGTGAGTGAATCTGACCTCAACCAGGAGGATTTCTTTCCGCTCAAAAATCGCACTTACTCGGACTACGCCGTTTACACCGGCGCCGATGCAGCCAAACCAACGGAAAAGCTGGCGTGGATCGGCTCCAAGTGCGCCAATCCCCTGGGTTTGTTTGATACGGCCGGAAACGCGGCTGAAATGACCATTGACCCGTTTCGATTTTCTATTGACGCCCGCCGGCACGGAGCCGCGGGCGGATTTTTGGTTAAGGGTGGCAGCTACCGCAAACGCATTTCGGAGATCATGCCGGGGCGGCGCGAAGAAATGCCGTTTTTTCTTAAAGACGGTGCTTTTCGCAGTACGGATTTAGGCTTTCGAGTGGTTCTGTCCGGCATCGTCAATCCCCACAATCGCAACGACGAACTAAGGCAGCAGTGGGCTGAGGCATCGAAAACGGTCCGCTCTCAGGATGGCGCAATTGAAATAGATCCCGATCGGGATATGATTGCTGAAATCGAACGGCTTATCACGGGTTCTAAAGACGAGGTGGACCAGAAAAACTGGTTTACCATCAAGGATTATATCCGCAATTCAAAGGCTGAGATTGCCCGGCAAAAAGCAAGGGCTTTCGAGGCGGTTGTCTGGAAGGCGCTGTTTGCGGCTGAATCGATCCAGAAATTTGCCCTGCAGTGCAAGCAGTTGAAAAACGAACTGCAGGAGCTCAAACCACTTGAAACCCAAGCCCTGCCAGAGTCTGAGATGGAGTCGTTAACCACCAATCTGGCCAATTTAAGGGAGCAAATCCGCTCCTGCAATGCCGTTGTCGATTATTTTGTGCACACCTATTTGGCGAGCATCGCCAAAAGCCATGACTATACCGAAGACGTGATTCAGGAACATCTGAAGGCCATATTTCAGAGCCCGCACCTGGCCGAAAAGTACAAAATCAGGCTTGAAAATCAATTGGCGGTTTTAAAAAAGCACATCACACTTTACTACAATCAACCGGATGAAATCAATTTTGCCATCATCAAAGAAGATATAGTTAACTACTAGTTTCTTGACCAACAACCGCTGTAGGTGTTTTTACAGTATCCACTTCAAAGGATTATCATTTCATTTGTTAGTCGTTTCCCATCGAACGCTTAAAACCTTCGCGGCGCTTTTCTGGATAGTCGGCGGAATTGTGCTGTTGATGAAAGCCGGCCGTCTTTTGCTGGAAGCGGCGACTCTCAAACCAGGCAGTTTCGGGCTGTGGACGGCGGTAATCGTCGCTCTGTTGATCGGCGGCATCAAAGCCAAATTTTTTTTCAGCAGAATCTGCCGAAAAAATATCGCCAGAATAGCCGCTTTGAATAAGCCGAGGATCTGGGAATTTTTCAGACCGTTTTTTTTTGTGCTCCTGTTTTTAATGATTCTGATTGGCGCAACACTCTCAAACCTCGCCCACGGCAGTTATTATTTACTGCTCTGTATTGCGATATTGGATCTGACCATCGCCATCGCATTACTCGGCAGCTGTTATGTTTTCTGGTCCGAGAGCCGGCTTTCGAATTGAAGGCACCAATCCAAATTCAAGAAATTTTGGAATTTGCCGATAAAGTACGTGATTCTTTTATAAAAATTTGTTACAGTGTTCAAGAATACACCAGATCGAAAGTTTATAGACTGCCTTGATGTTGATGCCTGTCCTTAAAAATCGTTGTCCAGACTTCTTGTTGTTCCTGACTTTTCTGTTTGTCAGCTTTATAGCAATTCACGGAATCGCCGGTGCCGCTCAAGTCAATAATCCAAAGCCTGCGGGCGATTCTTCAATTGACTTGTCCTCAGGCGTTGAAGCAGTGCCGCTTTCCCCCGCCCAACTAACGATCATCGACGGCAAGATCGGCCGGCAGCCGATTTATAACGTTCTGGTAAAACGCGGTATTGCCCCGACGGAGGTGTTGTCGCTGACGCAGTCATTCAAAGGCCTGTTTGATTTTCGCAAATCCCGTCCCACAGACGAGTATCAACTTTGTCTGACACCTCAGAAAAAGCTGCAAAAGCTGACCTATAAATCCGGTTTGACCGATCAATATGTTGCGGTCAGAACCGACAGCGGTGGTTTCAACACATATCGCCGGGAAATATCTCTCCATAAGGAAATTGTTGCCAGAACCTTCACGATTGAAAGTTCGCTATATCAGGCTGTCACCGCACAGGGGGAAAACGGTGGGCTGGTGGCGGCTTTCGTTGATATATTCTCGTGGGATATCGATTTTTATCTCTATCCCCGCCGGGGAGATACTATCCGAGTTCTTTTTGAAAAGTATTCTCTTGACGGTCAATTTATTAAATACGGCAAGATATTAGCGGCCCAGTATATTGGCGGCAGCAGAACCTTTTCGGCGTTTTACTTTGAAGGCCAGCGCCAGTCGGGCTATTATGATGAAAATGGTGCTCCCCTGCGGAAAATGTTTCTAAGGGTCCCGGTCAAATTCGGCGTTCGAACATCATCGTATTCCGTAAGGCGCTTTCACCCGATTTCAAAAAAATATAGACGCCATACGGGCATCGACTACGGCGCACCCCATGGAACGAAGATATTTGCCACTGCTGCAGGGACAGTTGAATTTGCGGGCTGGCGCGGCGGCTACGGCAAACTGATGGTGATCCGCCACCCCAACGGTTACAAGACCTACTACGGACACTGCAGCCGTTTGCTGGTGAAGAAGGGCACTTATGTTGAACAGGGCCAGACGATCGCTCGTGTCGGGCGAACCGGTCGGGCAACCGGTCCGCATGTACACTATGAAGTCCGCATCAACGGTAATCCGATAAACCCCAACCGCCTGAAATCCACCAAGGGGACACCTCTGCCGCCCGATCAGCGGACCGGATTTGAGAACATCGTCCAGGCACGCCTGCTGCTGATGAAAGAGCACCTGTATTCTAAAATCCCACCGGATGAAGCGATAGAGCCTACCTTGGAACCCTAATTCTCTTGGGAACTTTTTACAGCTAAAAATGTAAAAAGACTGAACGTCGAACATCCAACGTCCAACATCGAACGTCCAATGTGGATGACGCTTTACTTTTTCGATTTTGAATTATGATCAAATTAAAGCCTTGGACGTGCCAGCTGGCAGTCGGGTCGAATTCTCAAAATGTATGCGTTGCGCAACACAGGCGCCGAATGTTGTCCATTTTAAAATCGATAGACTACATTATTCGAAGTTGGAAGTTGGACGTTCGATGTTGAACGTTCATCAGTTTCTTCTCCGATCAGACTGGCCGCTTTATGGGCCAGAGGCGCTGCTTATATGAACTACATCCTAAGTTCGTGTGGGAGCGGTTTGCAACCGCGATTAAAATCGATAGAATTCCCATATTCGATGTTCATTATTTTCTTCTCCGATCAGAAGACCGGCTGTATTTTAACCGGAGGCGGCGCTCGTGTGAAACCACATGGAATGACGAATGACGATTGACGAATGGTGGAAGGGGCATTTGGCATTTTGTAGGTTGGGTTGAGCCGATCCAGGGAGCTGTTGGGTTTCGTTGCACTCTACCCAACCTACATTTTGCCGGTTTTATTGCGAAATGCGAAACCCAACAATAGCCTAACCATCCGAACCGTTGCTCCAGTTTGATAACACAGTTTCTACAGCTGACTTCACTTGTGCGCGGGCATCCCAACGGTCGTGACCGCTTGCCAGAAGTTCGTCATATTTCGTCTCAACGTGACGAATATGGGCAATGACCGCCAACCGAACGGCTTCATTGTCAAGCTGTTTGGCCGCGGCCGACCGACCGATGCGACCGCTGTGCTTTAGACAGGCATGTTCGGCGATGTCGATCTCCGCTCCTTTCGGGCAGCGGGGATATAGCTGCCGGATTCGCGCTGCAAACCGCTTAACATATTCACTATCCAGTTCGGCCCGTCGAAGGGCTGCTCGTTCTCTGCGCAAGGCCCTGGCCTCACTATCGGCCAGGCATTCCTGCTCTGCCTGCTCCAATGCTCTGGACTCGACCAGCAAACCCTGCCTTTCATACCGCTTACGAGCGCGACTCCACTTTAATACCACTGCCGACAGCGTAGAGTGCTTGCGAGAGCGGCGGGTTAGGGCGGCGTTGCCCGAAGGCAGGAAAATAAGATGATCCAGATCTGCACATTCAAGGCACAACGCACCTTTTTCTTCGGTGAGGGTAATCCAGGCTCTGCGGCCGAGATCTTCGCCGCATTCATCGCAAGTTGAATCCCGCGATGAAATAAATACCTTCAGATCAAGGGACTTTTCCATAACTCCCTCACTCCAAATAACCCTAAATGAGCGGAAAACGCTCATTTAGGCGTTATTTGTTATTTGTTAATCGTTATTAGAATCAGAATAATTTATAGAAAATAACGCTTTTTAGACTTAAAGCTTACACACCTTGCGGAAGTGGTGTCCGTGGATGGCCAGGGTGATGGCCAGGGGCAGCAGTTTGGGACAGCGGCATAAGGTCCATACCATTAAATTCCAGTACTGAATTCGCTCTTTGCCGAATATCCCGATTCTGATCGAAGTGCGGAAAAAAGCCAGAAAGCCTTGAAAATCGAATTTAATGGATATTTTCGGCGCTTTATATTCTCTCAAAAAAGTTTTGATGCGCTGGTAGTAGGGGCGGGGACGATAGATATTGCTCAATATCTTCTGATATCCTTTAAGCAGCTGGCCCTTGTCCATTTTGGGAATAATGTTGGTGGTACCGTCGACATTGTCACCGGAGAGAAGACCGCTGAGCCGACCTTCGCTTTTCAGACGCTCATAAAGCTTTGTGCCGGGCGGTGCCTGAAGCAGACCTACCATGGCGGTCACGATGCCGCTTTTCTGGATAAAATCAATCTGCCGCTGGAAAATTGATGGACCGTCGGAATCAAATCCGACAATAAATCCGCCCTGAACCTGCAGTCCCGTGCGCTGAATACGTTTAACGCTTTGGATCAGGTTGCGGTTTTTATTTTGTTTTTTATTGCATTCCGCCAGACTTTCCTCATCGGGTGTCTCGATTCCGACAAAAACCGTATCAAATCCGGCCTCCACCATGGTATGCATCAAATCCTCATTATCTGCCAGATTAATGGAAGCCTCCGTATTGAACAGAAAACCGCTCTTGCCTTTCTGCCATTCGATCAGCGCCGGCAGCAGATGGTTCATCAGGTATTTTTTGTTGCCGATGAAATTGTCGTCAACAAAGAAAATCTGTCCGCGCCAGTGGCGTTGATAGAGATAATCCAGCTCGGCAATGATTTGCTCCGCAGTTTTGATGCGCGGTTTGTGGCCGAACAGTGCCGTGACATTGCAGAAATCACAGTTGAAGGGACAACCGCGGGAAAACTGGATGCTCATCGTGGCGTAGCGATTGAGATTGATCAGTTCCCACATCGGAATCGGTGTTTCTTGAATGTCGGCATACTCGGATGTCGTGTAGATCCGTTTCAGGCTGCCGCGTTGAAAGTCTGCCAAAAATTCCGGCAACGTCAACTCGGCTTCGTTCAAAATAAAATGATCCACCGTCTCAAATTGCTCGTATTCGCTGGTAAACAGTGGACCGCCGGCAACGACCTTGAGGCCGACCGCTTTGCAGCGTTCGATGGTTTGCTGGGCTGATTTGCGCTGCACAACCATGGCGCCGATGAAGACATAGTCGGCCCATTTCAGATCTTCATCGGTGAGGCTTTCGACATTTAAATCAACCAGACGTTTGGACCATTCAGCCGGCATCATGGCACCCACCGTTAACATGCCCAGCGGGGGAAACGCGGATTTCTTGCGAATGAATTTTAGGGAATGTCGGAAGCTCCAGAATGTATCGGGGAATGCGGGGTATATCAGTAACGCCTTCATGAAACGGCCTTTTCGCTCTCGGATGGGGTTGTCCA
>JASJCE010000367.1 GCA_030066155.1 Desulfobacterales bacterium
TATAAAGATCGCAAGAAAATGCGGGCTCTCATGAACGGCGCGCTCGATGCAGCAAGATCCCAAGGGGGTCGGGTCGACAAAGCCGTCGTCGCGGGATACTGTTTCGGAGGCGCGGCAGTGCTTGAATGGGCACGGTCGGGAGCGAAACTTGCCGGTTTCGCCACATTCCATGGCGGATTAAAAACGCCGCAAGGTCAAAACTACGCCAATACACAGGGGAAAATCCTGATCATGCACGGTTCGGCCGACACTGCCATTACGATGGATCAGTTTGCGGCCCTGGCACAGGAACTGGAAACGGCCGGAATTGAACACGAAATGATAACCTACGGCGGGGCCCAGCATGCCTTCACCGTATTCGGCGGCAATCGCTATCAGGCGGCTGCCGACCAGAAATCATGGCAGCGCTTTCAGGAATTTCTAACGGAAGTTCTGAAATGAAACTCGCCAATACCGGGTAGAGGCGGGCTTGATGCCCGCCCACCGGTTTATGGCATTGTTTCCCTTCGAAAACGTGCCAGATGCTCGACGAATTGTGGCCAGAGTTTGGGGTAATCGAGCCCATGCCCCCAATCTGGCAATACGGTCATTTGGGCGTCCAGTAAGGCATCGGCAATTGCCTGACCATGCGCCGGCTGCACCAGCGGATCCAGGTCACCGTGCAGAATCAGAGCCGGTAAACGAACTTTTTCCAGCCGCGCTCTCCTGTTGCCATCCGCCAGCATGGCCACACTTTGACGCATAAATCCCGGAGGATAAAAGGATCTGTCAAAACTCAACCCGGCAATTTCAATCCCGTGCCGGTAAATCGTGATCATTCGTGTTCATTCGTGGCTTAAATTGTTAAGAAACACCACATCATTAGCGATCTAGTTTCAAGTCCGATTTTTGTTTAACAGTCTCCTGACTTTCCGGTTTAACAGTTCCGATCACGCTGGTGGCGGCTGCAATGGTGCCGGCCAGATCCGTCATCGACTGCGGAATAATCATGGTATTGTTGACTTTGGCCAGATTGCCGAATTCTTTGATATATTGCTCAGCCACCCGCAAATTGACCGCCTTCTCACCACCGGGCTGCTCAATCGCATCGGCGATCAATCTGACACCGTCGAGTGAATACTTATCCCGCATTATCGACTGAATTATCTTAAACCTTAAAAGAATATATGGATCAAGACGGTTGCGGGAACACTATGAGGCCGTCTTTTACATCGTATACGCCTTTAAAAGTAAGACGCAGCCTAAGAATGGAAGTGAATGTCAGAAACACCAGGGTCCAGAGCGGATACGGCAGATTGCAGCCATATTCTTTCAACAGGCTATTCATGGTCGTGATCTGAACGGCAAGGGACGGAATGGTATCCAGAGAGCAGATTCCGCCCAACGGCAGCGGGATGCTGGCCCTGATCTCTCCGCCGTCGGCCAACACAACCCCGCCCCTCAGTTCAAGGGCATGATTGGCAGCCAGTGCCATGTCGGCCTCATTCTGCCCCAGCACCAGCAGCCCATGGGTTTCGTGTGCGACGGTGGAGGCAATCCCGCCAAGATTCGAACAGAAGCCTTTAACAAATCCTCGACCGATTTTCTCGCCGTCGCGGCTGATCAGTGCTGCCGCCAGGGTGCCGTCTCCGGGCCTGTATAGGCCTTGCAATACGGGCATACGAATCATTTCGATATCCGTGACGGTCTGATCGATTACGCGAATAACCGGTATTTGCGACTCCGGTGCTTGCTGTTCAATCCGGAATGCCTGGGGGTCAAGGCGGGATATATTGAATGGCCGATAGTCCGGATTCGGAGTGGGTAATTCAATCGGCGGGGCTTGCGGCTCACCGTTTTTGGAGACCACCGTACCGCCGGCCATCACCAGGCGCGGTGTTGGCTCTTCCAGATCTGAAACGATGAGCAGATGGGCCAGCCGGCCGGCGCTGATTCCTCCCAGCCGGTGATCCAGGCGAAAATACCGGGCCGGATTGATGGTTGCCATTTGAATGGCCCGGATCGGGGCAATGCCATGCGCAATTGCCTCCTTGACGACCCAATCCATATTTCCTCTGGAAATCAAATGGTCGGCGAATATGCCATCGGATACCAGCATCAATCTGCTCGTGTCATAGTCCTGAAGTTTATCAACCGCCTTCACCAGATGCGGCAAATCCTGCCGAATAGATCCATGCCGCAGCATGACATAGTAGCCCAGCCGGATCCGCTCCAGCACGTCGGTTGCGTTAAGGGATTCATGGCAGGATGTCACGCCGGCCAATGCCAGTGAATTTAATTTCTCCGGATTGGCGCCGGTAGTATGGCCTTCGATCAGTTTTCCCATTTTTCGGGCCAGTGCAAATCGCTCTGCCAGCCGCTGGTCACCTTCCAGCACTCTGATATAGGGCGTCACCTCGCTCAAAGACAGGACATTTTCAAATTCCAGCGCGCTTTTAATATCATCTGCGGACCAGAGTTCATCACCTTCTACCCCGGGATAGGGCGGTGCAGCGGCCGGAAAGCCGGTATAGAAGCTAAGGTGGGAATTGTACAGGATAGACATGACCTCCAGATACGGTTCGGCCCCCAGAACATTTGCCAGATCATGCCCGTCATTGAACATGCCGGCCGTTCCCCGGTTCACCATATCGTTGGCATAGGCCACCGGGTTGTAGAACAAATCCGCATGGCCGTGTGCGTCGAAAAATCCGGGCAGAATATAATCGCCGCGAGCATCGATGACGGAAGTCTTTGGACCAATGTAGTCTTTGGACGGTCCGACATAGATGATCTGACTGCCGGTCACCGCAGCATTGTGCGGCAGAATTTCACCGGAGTAGACGTTAACGACCCGGCCGTTAACGAAGCAAAAATCTGCCTTTTTTTTCCCCTGTATATCCATCTTGGAACGACGAACGTGTGGAATGACGAATGACAATTGATGAATGTCGAATTGTGGAATGGATTCGATTTTTATTATTTTTATTTAGACAGGATTTGCAGGATCATCAGGAATTTTTTTGCCTGCGGCGAGTTGCCTTCGGCCGAAGGCCGCATTATCCAGTCGATCCCGTTGATCCTGTCAAATTATTTTTTTAAAATAAGAATCCATTCCTTTTTTCTTTCAAATAGTAGAGTTTCTTATTCGTTAAGACCGAACTGGCCCGGAATATCAGGCTACGCTTCTGCGTCGGCCGCCAGTTCCACAATATCGGAAATATTGATTTCCAGCATTTTGATGCTGGCCTGAATTCGCACGATATTTCGATTGATGGCCGGAAAATCTTTACCCAGTTGATGCAGGGTTTGAGCTGCCTGCTTCATCGCCTGAATGTTGGCGTTGATCTCATTCAGATTCGGAGCTGTCATGTGCTATTCCCCTTTGGACTTGTGGCGCATATCCTTGAAACGCCTGGCCTTAACCTCATAGCGCGGAAGTGTGTTACAGCCGCAGATTTCCAGATCATAGCGCAGGTTGGTTTTTAACCGGAGCTGATCGGCCAGTTCGTCTTCGATCAATTGACATTGATCCTGGGCTTCAGGCAGTACTTCTACCTTGAGCTTGATCCGATCGGCATCGCCGACTTTATCGACCACCACCTCGTATTCATCCCCCAATCCATCCACCCCGCGCACGACCTCTTCTATGGCGGAAGGCGCCAGCAGAACCCCTTTAACTTTGGTGATGTCATCGGCACGGCCAACCACGCCTCCCTTGATGATACGTGAAGTCCGACCGCAGGAACAGGGTTCCGCCGACCATTCGATGACATCTTTCGAATCAAAGCGTACACAGGGCTGGGCTTCTCGATCCAGTGCGGTAATGATCATTTTACCGCGCTGCCCCGGATCGTCGATAATCTTTCCGGTTTCGGTATCGACAATTTCAACCAGGAACATGGCTTCATTGACATGCATGCCTCCCGGTTGATCCCGGCACTCGAAAGACCAGGCACCGATTTCGGTGGCACCGGCATGGTCAAAAACCTTGGCCCCCCAGGCGTCTTCCAAACGCTTTTTCGTGCTGGGGATGCTGGCACCACACTCACCGGCACAGGTAATTTTATCGATCGGCAGTTCGGCTGGATTGATGTTCATCTTCATGCGCGCCGTCTCCGCCATCCCGAGAATATACGTGGGCGTCCCCATCATGGCGGTTGCCTGGAGCTCCTGAATTTTCAGTATTCTGGCCTTGGTATCCAAAACCCCTCCCGGAATGACTTCACAACCGATTTTCTCGGCGGCATAGTGTCCGGCCCAGAACGCGACAAAAACATTGTAGCCGAAGGGAATGAAAACCCGGTCGCGGGGACGATAGCCTTGAGACCAGAGAATATAGGACCAGCATTCCATCCACCATTCCCAGTCCTGCCAGGTATCCGGCTGATATACGGGCTGGCCGGTGGTGCCGCTGGTCTGGCGAAAAACCGTCACTTCGTCCAGAGGGACACACAACGCATCACCGTACGGGAACGGCGCTTTGCCCTGGATATCGCGCATCATGGATTTCTCCACCGTCGGTACCCGCGCCACATCATCAAAAGACGTGATGTCCTCCGGAACGATTCCGGCATCGTCGTAAAGCTTGCGGTGAAATTTGGAGTGATCGTAAGCCCACTGAAAAATGTGTTTGAATTTTTTCAGCTGCAGCTCCCGGATTTGCTGCCGCGGCAGCGTCTCCAGGATTGGATTCCAATATGTTGATTCAGCCAATTTTCGTTATCCTTTTAAGGTATGTGGTTACAATTTCTATTTGCTACCATTTGATAAGCAGGTCATAAAATTAAGAATCTGCCAGAGGAGGAAGCAATCTATTAATCTAAATAGAAAGACAGAGCGAAGCGATTCAGTCATTTGTCATTTGTCAATATTCATTCGTCATTCCATACGTTCGACATTCCACACATTCGTCATTCCAAACGTTCGTCGATCGTCATTCGACATTCCGAAGATTCGTCATTCTTCGAGGCCCCGCAACCCACAAACCTTCCTCCCCCTGCTGCCCTATGCCCTCTGCCCACTGCTCTTTGCTCTCTGCTTTATGCCCATTCAATCCAAAATCCAAAATCCCCAATCGAAAATCCGGTAACCCGTACCCCGCAACTCGCAACACGCAACACGTAACCCGTAACCCGCAACCCGTACCCCGTCAATACATCAAATTCGGCAGCACCAGAATGATCTGCGGGATAAGGATCAGAATAATCAATCCGGCTACCACGGCCAGCAGAAAGGGCAGGATTCCCTTAAATATGGCTTCCAGGGGCACCCCACCGACAACCCCTTCAGCCACGCCATAGACGACATAAACATTGATGCCGACCGGTGGGGTGATGACCCCCATCTCGGTTACCATGACGATAATAATTCCGAACCAGATCGGGTCGTACCCCAGGTCGATAATAACCGGAAAAAAAATCGGAATGGTCAGCATGACAAATGCCAGGGCATCCATAAAACAGCCGCCCAGAAAGTAGACGAGGATGATCATCGTTAAAATGACAAAAGGCGGCAGATCGAATCCGCCGATCCAGGACGCGATGTTGAACGGAATGCGGGTAACGGCCAGGAATTTTCCGAATACGACCGCACCGGCGATCAGCAGCATGACCATGCACGACGTCCTCAGGGTTTCGTAGAGCGACTTGACGAACCCCTTCCAGCTCAGCTGCCGCCGGATGAGGGAGACCGCCAGAACACCGAAAGCGCCCACGGCGGCCGCTTCAGTCGGGGTGAAAAAGCCGAAAAATAGACCGCCGATCACCAGCGAAAAAACCGCGATGGTATCGATCAAACCGGTGAGGGATTTCAATTTTTCGGCTAGCGTAAATGTCTCTCCCGGCGGGCCCTGCTGCGGCGCAAAGCGGCACCTGATATAAATGGCGATGATAAATAACAAGGTAATTAGGAATGCCGGCAAAATGCCGGCCACAAACAGCTTTCCGATGGACTCTTCAGTCAGGATGCCATAGACAATCAACACGACGCTGGGCGGCATAATCATCCCCAGCCCTCCCCCGGAGGCCACAGACCCGGTCGCCAGCTCATCCGCATATTTATACCTTTTCATTTCAGGCAATCCCACCGTCGCCATGGTTGCGGCAGTGGCAGGACTGGAGCCGCACACAGCACCGAATGCAGTACAGGCAGACACCGTCGCCATGGCCAACCCGCCCCGGGTACTGCCCAGAAATTTGTAAGCCGTGTCGTACAGCCTGCCGCTGATGCCGCTGTTGAAGGCCAGTTGGCCCATAAAAATGAACAATGGGATTGTCGTCAGGCCGTAGCTGGAGAATACTTCGTAAATATTTCGGGACAGCAGATTGAGACCGCCTTTGATCGAAATCATGAGGCTGAAACCCAGAAACCCGATCATTGTCATGACATAGGCCACCGGCATTCTCGTAAAAAAGATGATCACCATCACGGAAATACCAATAATACCGATAACCGTTGGATTCATTGGGCCTTCAGCTTTCTGATATTCTCGATTACGGATCGGAGAATATTAACGGTGAATACAAGCAGACAGAATGCGGTTACATAAACAACCAAATGCTCGGGAAGTTCAAGGTTCATGGATACTTCGCCGGACTGCTGCATGGTTCCGGCATAGACGGTCATTCGCCAGGTCACAATGACAAACAGCAGCAGGCTTAACACTCCAGTACAAATTTCGATGATGACCTGCAGTTTTTTCGATAACAGTCGGACCACGATTTCAACACCGATATGGCCATTAACCTGATGGGTGTACGGCAGCGCCATAACAACCGCCAGGGTCGCCATGAAACCGACAATCTCAACCGACCCGAAAATCGGATAGCCAAAGAAACGTCCCACGACATCCGCACAGGTCAAAAAGGTCATACCGACCAGGCAGGCGGCGCCCACAATTTTCATCTTGACCAGCAGCCAGTCAACAATTTGCCAGAGCAAATTCATTCCGATGGTTTCCCATTGCTGTATGTTGGTCCGGATCGATCCGGACATCCAAAAAAGGTGGACCTCCCGGCGTGGATCCACCTCTACACAACAGGCGCTACTGCAGTCTGTTCAGGGTCTGAATGGTAAAATCGACAATTTCGCGACCGGGCAATCCTTTACCATCGGTTTTCTTGACATATTCTTCGATGATCGGGGCCACCGCCTTCTTCCATCTGGCGGCTTCCTTGGCGTCAAGACCGATAATCTGGCTGCCCTG
>JASJCE010000034.1 GCA_030066155.1 Desulfobacterales bacterium
GGGTTGTCTCTCCAGGCTTTCGAAGAGCGACGTCTTCGGCGAAATGAGCCTGATCAGCGGTGATCCCGTGGGCGCTACGATCAAAGTTCAGGAATCTGCCACCATTGTGGTGATTGAAGGATCTGATTTCAAAAAAATATTAAATAAGTTTCCATCCATTCAAATGTACCTGGCTAAAATTTTGACCAAAAGGTTGGCTGATTCCAACGTGCAAAGAGCCGACGAAATTTCATCCGGTATGTCGGGTGACCTAACACAAATGCCGGTCGCAGAGCTGTTACAGGCACTTGATCTATCACAGAAAACCGGCACCTTAGTGCTGTCACTGTCAGAGGGCCCGGCCCGGTTGCTGATGAAAAGCGGCAAACTGATTGAAGCCAGCTATTGTGATAAGGCTGGAAAGGAAGCTGTTTTTGACATTCTAAAAGAATGCGAAGGTCGGTTTCAATTCAGTCCTGATTTTCCCGTAGATAAGCAGGAAACCTCCGAAATCGGTTCCCTTACCGAAATTCTTCTGGACACCTCAAGAATGATCGATGAGGAAGCTTGTCTGTAATATGATTCCAAAACAAGCAAAAATCTATCATGATCTTGCACATTATTAAAAAATTGGTGATACTGATCAAAATGGACATGTAAGGGAAGATGTCACCATGGGAATCTGCAGGATTTGTCGGAATACCTCATCTCTTATTTCCAGCAAGCTCGGTTTGTGTCTGGACTGTATCCACAGCCAACCGGCACAAGCCCGTGAAATCGCGCAGGCGGTTCATGGGCGGATTCGGCGCAAATGGGGGCTTCCGGAACAGGCGCCAAGAAATACCGGGGGAATCGTATGCAATCTGTGTGTGAATCGCTGCCAGATAGCAGATGGGGACTGGGGCTATTGCGGGCTGCGCAAAAACGTCCAGAGCCGATTCGAGGGGGTCTCAGCGTTAAAAGGTAAACTGTCCTGGTATCACGATCCGCTGCCCACCAACTGTGTCGGCAGTTGGATTTGCCCGGCCGGCAGCGGATGCGGTTATCCGGAATATTCCTATGCAGAAGGTGCGGAATATGGCTACGATAATCTTGCGGTTTTTCCCCATGCCTGCACGTTTCACTGCCTCTACTGCCAGAACTGGCATTTCCGGTATCGCACGTCCGATGACAAATACGAGACGCCTGAACGCCTGGTGCGGGCCGTGACCCGAAAAACCGCCTGCATATGCCATTTCGGCGGGGATCCATCGCCCCAGATGCCATTTCTGCTGCAGGTATCCCGCGAGGCCCGGGAAGGGAAAGGTGGACATATCCTGAGAATCTGCTGGGAAACCAACGGGGCCATGTCCAAAAAACTGCTAAAGGAAATGGCGGAATCTTCTCTGTCGAGCGGCGGGTCCATTAAAATCGACCTGAAGGCATGGGACGAAGCACTTCACATTGCTCTGACCGGCGTTACCAATCGTCAAACACTGGAGAACTTTAAGTGGCTTGCAAAAATGAATACGTCGCGGCCCGAGCCGCCTTTTCTGATTGCGAGCACATGTTTGGTGCCCGGCTACATTGACGCCCGAGAAGTCGGACGGATTGCGAAATTCATCGCCTCATTGAACCCCCGAATCCCCTATAGTCTCCTGGCGTTTCATCCCGACTACAAAATGACAGACCTTGCCCCGACTTCCCTCAAGCTGGCCCGGCAGTGTCTGGACGCTGTCCGGCAGGCAGGACTCAAACGGGTGAAGCTCGGCAACATGCACCTGCTCTGGTGAAGAATATGCGTTTGAGACGGCCGGATATTCAGCTGATAGAGGTAACCAGGGACAACAGAGACTGCCTGTTGGATGAAATCATCGAGGTAAGGTAATTATTTCGTTGGGAAACTAGTGGTGAACCTTTATCCCCGCATGAAATTTTGGGCAAGAAATTAGACCCCTGACAAGCGAATAGACAGGGAAAGGTTAATGAAGGTGTATCGGGAGTTAATCAACCAACTCATAACGCTGGGCGAAAAAATTCGTGAAGCGTCTAATCGGGAAAACGCGCTGCAATAGGATTTTGCTCAGCCCTGAAATAATCCTGAACCCTTACGGCCTGCGGCTCCGGATCACAAAGCAAATTGTTGATGTCGCCTTTTAGCTCGTAATAAAACTGAAAATAGTGCGCTATCTCGTGGGCTAGATTGTGAATCCTGGCGTTGCGGGACAACAGGATGGTGTTCTTCAAATAACTGAAATAGTGGATTTGATTCGATCCAAGATCAAATCCGATGTATTCTGCGATTCTCTCGACCGGGATGGTTGTGTTCACGACCAGGGCCGGTCTCTTCAGTTCGGGGTCGAGTCGCTTGATATTCATTATTTTTGCCACGGCATAAAATGTTCGTTTTTGGATCGAAGGATCGAAGGGGGATGCATTGGCCAGCTCCGCTTCTGTGAACGGAACCACGGGATTTCGTGGCGAGGCATTTGCCGGCAAACTTTGATGTGACGTTTTGGCGCTGGTCACAAGCGCCAGGTCAAAAATCAACGCAAATATCAACCCAATCTGATAAACTTTCATGACAACGGATTTCTCCAACTCACAATTGAATTCTACTGTTTGATTGCAAGCAGCGGACCAACTCTTATGAGTTTTCAAATTCCGTCATCAAAGACATTTAGCTAAAATATATCAATATGATATGAGATAGATCCAGCATCCCCTATTTCTTCCAAACCGGAATATGCTGAATAGATATCAAGAAATATGATTTCACGACCAAGATGTTGACGACCATAAGTGAGGTTAACGTCAATTAACTGACGGGCGAATCGGGCTCTATTTGGAGATTTACCGGTTAGGAAGATGAGATTGGATCCGGGGCGGGAAATCGTCGGTTGAAGGAGATGGTCTGGCTCCGCGCGTCGGTGAAATTTCGTCAAAGAAGTGGTTTCAACGGTTTTTTTCCGTTGCGCGTCTGATCAGTTTTTCAGCGGCCATCTGTTTTGCCGTCCCCGTAAAAAACCACCCGGATAAATTGGATCGCAGCCTTTCCAAACCTTCCCCGGGTGATTCACCGAACCGCTCGATATCGATATTAAAACCCGATCTTGTATAACGCCAGAGTTTATCCGCGTCTTTGACAATCATATCATTCAATGATATCGGCGTTGTGCGGGAGTCATGGCCATCGATAATTTCTAGAATCTGATCCGTTTTGGGGGCGTCATATTTTATTTTACGCAATATTTCTCGCGCAATCCTAACGCCTTCAACTTCATGGTGGCGGTTGAGCTCTGGCTCAGTGGCCCCAGGTCCAAACGCTTTCAGATGAAGCTCGGGAGGCACCCGCTTCCAACCGGTATCGTGCAGCATAATAGCCGGAATCACGATGTCTTCATCACCGCCCTCTTCTTCCAGCAATTTAAATGCAATCGAGGTTGATATAGCCGTGTGCACATCATTGTGGCGAGTGTTAAGAAAAGGCTTCGAAAGATGCAGGATTTTGTCGAATATGGGGTTCATCTGAAAACAGTTATTGTCGAATCCGTATTTTTAATCAAGATGCGAAACTTCAGTTATTTAAGTTTGAAGGCCTCGTAGAAGTCAAAATTCTTGAATTTCAATCTCATAACCCATTAAAACTATTTACTTGGAAATTTTATTTTTGCGTTTTTTGCGCCTTTTTGCGGCCATTTCAGGTTTAATTAAGAGATATGAAATGATATATCAATAGAGAAGACGAACCCATCACTTTTCTTCCGCATGGACTACAGTATAATCTCAGGCTTGGAAATCGAATTCTGGCGCTGGATTGTCCGTGCCGGGCCGTGCAACCGAATCCATGTTTTCCACTGGATGTGTGTTAGTCCATGACATCCTAAGAGTTCTTCCCGGCGAGATCGATGAGGTATGGCGGGATCGGCCGATTGGCGGCCCTCAGCGCCTCGATCATGCGTGATGCAACGCCGCCGGTGGTCCAAATTCGATCCCTGCGCGGAATAACGTCACGACCCTCGGCATCGAGGAACCGGATAACCTGGTAGTTCCAGGCCGGCTCCCGATAACGCTTCAACAGCTCCGCATCCATGCCGCCCGAGCGGTTGTTGTAGACGAGCACGGGATAAAATTCAGTTTCAATAGCCCTGACAAGCGAGGGATTTGTCAGCACTTCGCGTCCAAATTGCCGCACACCCGAACAACCCGGAATTTCCTGAAAAAGTACGAGTATTGGCTTTCCCGTTTTCGCACTATTTTTCAAGGCGGCATCAAAATCGCGGCCCCAACGAACGTCCCCGGCTTCAATGGGATTATTAGTTGGTTCATCGCCGTACACCGCCACGCCGACTGCCAATATGATAACTATTGTGAGCAGCTTCATTTTATTGTATTCCTGATTTATATACGTTCAGAAGTTCAGGGTTTGAGGTTCAATGGTTAGGTTTCAAACCAACCGTAATCGTTCATCGACATGCCCTGAGCAAAACCCAATAAAAACAGATGACATGAATATGTCATTGAGTCGAACGAGAAAAGAAAACCTTGCAGATCCTGGAAGACTATAAATCGAAACGACACTAGCTTATTCATTCACTCATTTTGTCTGAAGGAAATACCCATGCGAGCCAGAGAAGAACTAAAGCAGGCCATCTGTGAAAGTGTGGATCGACGGCGAGGAGAAATTGAACAAATCGGCGATCGTATTATGGAGAATCCGGAGCTGGGATTCAAGGAATTCAAAACGGCCAAATTGGTTGCCGACACCATGACCACCTTCAAAGTCCCCCATGAGACCGGTCTGGCCATAACCGGCGTCAGGGGTGTGATCAAGGGCAACAAACCGGGCCCGACAGTGGCTCTGATGGGAGAACTGGATTCTTTGCTTGTGGCTGACCACCCGAAGGCGGATTCGGAAACCGGCGCAGCACACGCCTGCGGCCACAACGCCCAGATTGCCGGGCTGATGGGCGCCATGATGGGATTGGTGGATACGGATGCTATCGATGATCTTTGCGGAAGCATCGTTATTTTTGCCGTACCGGCCGAAGAATATGTGGAAGTCGAGTATCGCCTGAGTCTGTTGCGGGATGGAGAATTAAGCTTCCTGGGCGGAAAACCGGAACTGATTCAGAAAGGACATTTGGATGATGTCGATTTGGCGGCCATGATTCATACGCACCGCGACCCGGAGCTGAAAAAAGCAGCGGTAATTGAATCGTGCAACGGCTGTATAGTCAAGCTGATCCGGTACCAGGGACTGGCCGCCCACGCGGGCAGCTCGCCCCACAAAGGCATCAATGCCTTGAATGCCGCCAATATCGCGCTGGCGGCCATCAACGCCCAGCGCGAGACGTTCAAAGATTCGGATTCGATCCGCGTGCATCCCATCATCACCCGGGGCGGGGATCTGGTCAACGTGGTCCCGGCCGATGTCCGCCTGGAAACCTTTGTGCGGGGCAAGACCAACGACGCCATCATGGACGCCAACTTTAAAGTGGACCGCGCCCTCAGAGCGGGGGCCATGGCCATCGGCGCTAAAGTTGAAATCAATACGCTGCCCGGCTACATGCCATTGCAGGATGATCGCAATCTGCAGAAGCTCTTCCTGCATAATGCAGAGCTGCTCTTCGGCGCCGCGGAATGCACCGAAACCGGCCACCGCACGGGATCAACGGACATGGGCGATATCAGTCACATCATGCCTTCGGTTCACCCGTCCATGGCCGGTGCGACCGGCATCTCCCACGGCAGCAATTTTATGATAGCGGACAAGGAAATGGCTTATCTGGCACCGGCAAAAGCACTCGCATTGCTGGCCGTGGACTTGCTGTATGATGATGCCGCAACCGCCAGAAACATCGTTTCGCAACACACACCCCTCATGAGCAAGGATGAATACCTGGCGTATCAAAACCGGATTTTCCAAAAAGAGATTTATGATGGTGAGACCGGGCACAGTCGGAAATCAGCCGTATAGGGATCGATAATTGCTCTTGATGTCAATAAAGGCCGCCTGGGTCATCACCTCATAGGATCGGGGTTGCGAAATCGGCACCTGAATCTGGGTTTTCAGCCTGCCGGGAAGCGAGGACATGACAATGACGCGGTCGGATAAAAAAATAGCCTCTTCAACATCGTGGGTGATAAAGACAACCGTGGTGCGATGCTCTTCCCAGACCTTCAGTAAAAGCTCCTGCATCATGCCCCGGGTTTGGGCGTCCAGGGCTCCGAAGGGCTCATCCATCAGCAGAACTTCAGGCCTGTAGACCATTGCCCGGGCGATGGCAACGCGCTGGCGCATGCCACCGGAAAGCTGCTTCGGGTAGGCCTTCTCAAAACCCTGAAGCCCGACAATATCAATGTAATGACGGACGGCTTCTTTTTTTTGAGCCGGGGTTAGGTCACTTTTTTTCAGGGCAAACTGGATGTTTTTTTCGACCGTCAGCCATTCGAACAAGCTGTAGGATTGAAACACCGATAACGGATGTTTAAATTTTTACGGTAAAATATCCTTATAGTTGGAATCACTTGTGTTTCTAAAGTACGGTGCTTCGAAAACTGATTTCATTTAGCGGATACACATAAATTGTACATTTGGATGAATGCCCTTGAAGCTGTTACAAAACAAGGATGGGGCTGCCAAAAAAATTTACGAAGATCAAGCGTGAATCCGAAAGACTGCAAATGATAAAAATCGTCGAAGTCGGACCTAGAGATGGTCTGCAAAACGAGACCGCCACGGTCCCGACGGATGCCAAGGTGGCATTCGTGAATGCCCTTTCGGCAACGGGGGTCAGTGAAATCGAAGTCAGTGCATTTGTTTCTCCCGGCCGGGTGCCGCAGCTCGCTGATTCCGAGGAGGTGTTCCGCGACATCTCCCGCAAAGCGGGCGTGATGTATTCAGCACTCGTACCCAACGAACAAGGACTTGACCGTGCCATATCCGCCGGTGTCGATAAAGTATCCGTTTTCACGGCCGCAAGCGAGACCTTCAACCGTAAAAATATCAACGCCTCGGTTGAGGAATCCATCCGTCGCTTTCTGCCGTTGATGGGACGTGCCAAATCCATGGGGTTGTTGGTCCGCGGATATGTCTCAACTGCATTCTGGTGTGCTTTCGAAGGTAAAATCGCGCCGGAGGCCGCCCGTAACGTGATTGACCGGCTGTTCGACATCGGCGTCGACGAGGTGTCGATTTCCGACACCACCGGCAAGGCATCACCGGAAGAGGTGGCCAAGCTTCTCGAACTTATTTTACCCGGTATACCATCCGGGCAAATAGCCATGCATTTTCACGATACCTACGGCAGGGGCGTGGCAAACGTTTTGATGTCGCATTCGTATGGTATTCGAATATTCGATGCCAGTGTCGGGGGGCTCGGAGGATGCCCGTTTGCACCGGGCGCCACCGGCAATGTCTCCACCGAATCGGTCGTTCGAGCGTTGGAAGCAGGAGAAATATCTGTGGGGGTTGACCTCGAAAAACTTTCGAACGCTCGCCGCGTGCTGGACGCATTTCTGAAGAACGAGCGCCGCACGCTGCCCGACGGCGGCTCCCAGGCCTGCATGACATGCAGATATTACAGCGGTGATGCCTGCTGCGGCCGTCAGGCGGCAAGCCGGTGAAAACTGCCTGTGTCAAGGTTTCGGGTGTCAGCACTCATTAATTGAGGGATTCAGCATTCATTTACTTCGCCCTTTTCTCATATGCCGCGCGGACCTTCATTAGTTCTTCAGCGGTTCGGCCAATTTCTTCGCCCTGGATGGATTCGAAGCTGGCGGGGATGGCAAAGCCGTATTTTGAATTGTATGCGGTTTGACCCCACAGGCAGTCTTCGACGACCGAGTGGTCGGCAGCCTGCATGACCTTCCATCCTTCCGGTGTTTCCCAGGACAGGGGCTTTTTCTCGATTGCCGCAATAATCTTAGCTGCGTCGGTGGTTCCGGCGAGTTCAACAGCGGCTTTAATGAAGTATACGCCGGCATAGGTCTCTCCGGCCATGTAATCCGGGTATTCCTTGTAGCGCTCGTAATATTCTCGGACAAATCGTTGATTCATGGAAGAGTCCGGCGAGGTGAAGAAATAGCGCGAAGAGACATAAACCCCCTCGGGCATGTCCTTGCCCATCGGCACCAGAACCTCCAGGGCACCGGCAACCGGGAAGGCAAACTTGACCTTATCGAATAGCCCGGTGGGCAGGGCCTGCCGGATGAACTTAACGGCATCACCGCCCCACAGGGGACACCACACGGCGTCGGGTTTAATCTCCAATGCTTTGTTAATATATTCCGTGTAGTCCTTGGCCAGAAACTTGGGAAAAAGCTCACCCACGACTTCTACATCCGGCCGGAGTTCCCGGAGCTTGGAGATAAACAATTTCCAGGAGGAATGCCCGTAGGAGTAATCCGGGCCAATGCACATGTAGCGTTTGTATGGCTTGCCGGCCATGAGATAAGCTCCCGAACGGGAATGCATCATGGCATTGCTCAAGGTACTGAAAACGTATGGGTGGAATTTGGAGCCGGTCAATGCGTCGGCCGCGGACTGAGTCAACACCAGGATCTTTCGGTTCTCCCGGGCAAACTCGGTCAACCCCATGGCCAGGCCGCTCGATGTCGGTCCCATGAAAAAATCCACCTTATCCTGCTGCACGAAACGCCGGGCCAGGGCCATGGCAACATCCTTTTTGAGTTGCGTGTCCTCGACGATGGCCTCGAGCTTCCTCCCTAGGACACCGCCGTCGGCATTGATTTGTTCCACCGCAAGCCGGATGGCCTGGTCGGCGTGCTTGCCGTATCCCCCCATTTTGCCCGACGAGATGAACATGGCCCCGATTTTAACAGTATCGGCTGCAAATACGGTCGGAATAACCGAAAAGGCCAATACCACCATAACCGTACAACTCAGTCCTCTGATACGCAGGCTGCTCATTTTCTTCCTCCTTTTTCGAAGTATTTATATGAAGGTACCCCCCTTTTGTCCGAAGATAACTGAGATGCCTTACCAAATTGAAATTACCGTGTGTTGTCGGATAAGTCGATTTTTGTGTATATGTATTCGGTTTAGTCAGCGGTTGTTAGAGTTCGAGGTAAAATGTGAATTGAATGATGTGTTGATAGCGAACGGCCAACCTGTTGTCAACCTGGTTTTTTGAACGACGGGGATGCCTTTTGAATCGAACTCTGTACAGCTTGTTTATCAGGATGATGGAATGACGGGAAATTGGGTCACAGTGGTTGAAAATGCCGCCATGTCCTGATCAATATATGCGTTCGCCTTCAGGCGAGCTATTGCAGGTATAGGGAATACGCTTGTTTATCTGAAAAGAGTCACGACCCGAACTCCCTTGACAATCCTACCGGCCTTCGATATTCGAATGGTCACTGTTCTGACGGATCAATACGCCGGATGACCGGACCGTAACGTCGCCTGCAAAAATCCGGACCGGAAAGGAAATACCTTTTATAAAAAAGAAGTTTCACAGCTCTCCGGAAATCCGCATTTCCATCCATTTTTTAGTACCCTGGCAGCGCAGTAACCAAAATAAAATCTAATGAAATGATTGCCGTTCCGGCGTTTGGGAGAACATCATGAAATCAACCCCCACCATCATTGCAGAGGCCCTGGAGGCCGGTCAGGATTCTTTGAATGAATTTGACAGCAAACGGATTTTGGCCGAATACGGAATTCCAACCGCCACGGAGGTCCCAACAGCGACCCGGGACGGGGCCCTGGCCGCTGCCGAACAGATCGGCTACCCGGTTGCACTGAAAGTCTGTTCTGCAGCCGCTGCCCATAAAAGCAAAGAAGGTCTGCTTGCCCTCGGAATCACCAACCCGGCTGAATTAGCTACAGCCTTAGACCAACTGCTGCCCGCAGCCCGGGAACTCGACGGCCGCATTCTGGTTCAGGAGATGGTATCCGGAGTGCGTGAACTGGCCATCGGCATGATCCGGGATGAACAGCTCGGACCCTGTGTGATGTTCGGCCTGGGCGGCATATTTGCGGAGGCCCTGGCGGATGTTGCATTCAGAATGGCTCCGCTGACCGATACGGATGTCATTGAAATGTCGTCAGAAATAAAGGGCAGCCGGCTTCTGGAAGGTATCCGCGGGCTGGAACCGGTGGATATGAAAGCGTTGGGCCACTGCCTGCAGGCACTGGGGAAAATCGGTCGTGATAATCCGGAAATCAAAGAGCTGGATGTCAACCCCTTGCTTATCCGCAACGGTCTGCCGGTGGCGGTGGATGCCCTTGCCGTGCTCGAAAAACCGTTGCGCCCGGAGCAACCGACGATATCGCCAACCGTTGGCCTGCGACACTTTTTCGAGCCGCAAAAGGTCGCGGTCATCGGCGCATCGGCCACTCCCCACAAAGCCGGCAACGACGTGCTTAAGAATATTCAGGCCAATGGCTACGAAGGCAGCATCTATCCCGTCAATCCCAAAGGCGGGGAAATTCTGGGGCTTAAGGTTTATTCCTCTCTGGCCGATCTTCCGGACGGCATTGATCTGGCAATTGTTATCCTGCCGGCGGCAGCAACTCCGCAAGCGATCATGGACTGCGCCGCCAGAGGCATTAAGGCTGTGGTCCTGGCAGCCGGCGGTTTTGCGGAGGTGGATGAACAGGGCGAAACTTTGCAACAGGCAACCCTGGATGCCATTCGTGAGACCGGCGTCAGGGTCATCGGCCCCAATACCTCGGGGCATACCTCCACGCCACACAAGTTCACCTCCAGTTTCTTTCCCCTCGGCAAAATCCCTCGCGGCAAGATATCCTATATTGCCCAGACCGGCAATTTCGCCACCCATACCATGCGCTATATCAAGACCGCCGAAAACTTCGGGGTCGCGCGGGTACTGGGGCTTGGCAATAAGCTGGATGTCGAGGAAAGCGAAGTGCTCGACTACTACGCCCGGGATCCCGAGACCGGCGCCATCTTCATGTACCTGGAGAGCTTCAAGAAGCCGCGACGCTTCCTGGAGGTAGCCCGGGAGGTCACCCGCTCCAAACCGGTCATTCTGCTAAAAGGCGGGGCCACGGAAGCCGGCGCCAGCGCGGCAGTGGCCCATACCGCCGCCCTGGCATCGGACGACCGGCTTTTGGATGGTGCCCTGCGCCAGGCCGGTGTTGTGCGAATTTACGATTACTCTCACCTTATCCTGACCGCGAAAGCCCTTGCGGTAATGCCGCTACCCAGAGGAAACCGGGTAAGTTTTCTGGCGCCGTCCGGGGCCATGCTGGTCTGCATGACCGACCTCTGCCAGAGGCGCTGGGGGCTGCAGGTGCCGGAGCTTGAAGAAAATACCCGGCAGTACCTCCAGGATATCAGCCCGCCTTACATCCGGATGCGCAATCCGGTGGACATCTGGCCGTCTGCCCTGGTCAAAGGCGTCGAGTTCGGTTATCGGGAGGGAACCGAGGCAGTGCTGAAGGACGCCAATATCGATGCTGTCGTCATGATATTGATGATAACCGATGAGACGGGCGTTCCGCCCCTTGATTTTGTTGTCGAATTGGCCCGACGCTACCCGGACAAACCACTCTATGTCACATTTTCCGGCCAGAAAAAGCATATGGATGCCGCCAAGGCATATCTGGAGCCCCAAGGCGTCCCAACCTTTTCACTGATTGAAGAGCCATTTGCGGTATTGAGTACCCTCGTACGCTGCCGGCAGGCGATGGAAAGGTAGGGTTTGAGGGATTTAGGGATTTAGGAATTGAGGTATTTAGGAATTGAGGAATTAAGGAATTTAAATTCGGAAAAAAAACACGGGTAAAAGCGAATCCTCCAAAGGCAAATAAATATCGAACATCGAACAAGAAATGTCGAATATCGAAGTGAGGTATGTTGTCAATTTTTAAAAATGACTGAGCGGAGCGAATCCACACTTCGACATTCTTCAATCGTCATTCGTCATTCCAGATGGTTTCATACCAGTCTTTTCACTTTACGACCCGCAGCCGATGGGTTTCCTGCAATCTCTCCCACAGTTTTCGGATAATGACCGCCGGAGCTTGATCCCAGTGCAGATATTTATCTCTGGCTTCCTGCCGACAGGATTCCAGCAGCACATCGTTTCTCGGATAGAGATATTGGTTCCGGATGCTAATTCCCAAAGATGAACGCAGCCGATTCAATTCATGTGCTTTCATGTTGGCAAGGGCGGTTTTGTCTCTCAACTGCATGTCGCCAATCAACCGGTCCACAGCCTCCGTGACGGTTTGGGGCCGGCCGGAAGCTGCCGCCCGGCGCGTATGGGATATGATTTCCGGCTGCGGTGTGCTTAGAGTTTTGATGGTCAGTTCCAGGATTTGACGTACATGATCATAAATGCCCGGGTCCTCGCTTGCTCTGGGACCGGCAACATTCAGCACCGCGATCCGCCGCATCCGGATCCAGGACGCAATCAGGGACGCTGCCGCGGCATGATCGGTTATTGTCAGATCTATTCCCAACAATTGTTTCCTGTGCTTTAAGGCCATTTCACGGGTCAAATCGGTTCCGCCGGTCAACTTTCCCCTGGCGATAATCAGCGTGCCGTCCGAGTCGATCACATTCTGCTGCGTTCGGGCCGCGTGACTCTCAGACGGCATTTCGTCCAGCCGGTATTTATCCGGGAGCGGTCCGTCCTCAGCCAACCGGCCCCTGGGCAACCAGCCGCCATGGGGGATTTTCCAGCGGATTGCGAAATCCAGGGCGGCCCGATCGGCACCCGTCTGGCCGCCGGAAATAATTTTTTTCAGCATCATGTCCGGTCAATAAGTGATTATATTAGCGGTATATCTCTATTTACTGCAATGCAGGTCATTTCGCAAGGATTGAAAGCACGGCTTACGTTTGTATTTGACGGACCCTGTCTGACACTGGTATAGCAGCGGTGGAAAAATCGATAATTTGACCCGCAATCCAATTTATCTCGGCCTGATGCTGTCGATGCTGGCGCTGTCGATTTGGCCACCGTCAATCTGGTTTCTTTTCGCGTCCGTAGTCATCGTGCTGAGTCCTTGGCGTTCATCGCATAGACAATTGAATAGAGCTTGGCTGCGCCGCCTAAATGTCTATGAACGCCGAGAGCGTAATTGCCGTTTATTGTTTAGGAGGCTATCAATGATCTACAGTTTTCACCACATCCATCTGATCTGTAAAGATCTTGAAAATATGATTGATTTTTTTACCGGCCAGCTTGGCGCGAATCTGATTGGCCGCAAAAAGTTTGGAACTGCGGACGGCGCGTCGCTTGATCTTCAGGGAACAACGGTCAATCTGCGAGTTGCGAGGGACGACGAAGACATGAGCGGTGATGCATCCCAACCGAGGTTCGGCTACGATCACATCGGACTTCAGGTCGATGATGTCGACGCCGCTTTTCAGGAACTAAAGGCCAACGGATTTTCATTTTTTATGGAACCCAGAAATCTGCCCGACCTCAGAATCGCATTTTTCAGGGGACCCGAAGATATCATCATCGAACTGGTTCAGGATTTGCCGGATCGAGGATAGGATTGCTGCAAGTAACGACTTGAAAACGCATCATAACGAATACACGAAATCAGGATCGCGATTCTGCTTTCACCAGGGGATTCTTCGAGTGGGACCATTTGACACAATCCCTGACATCAGCCAAGAAACTTCCCGGGTAGTTAATGGCGTATTGCCGCAGGCTTTTTACCTTTTCTCTGGCAGGTCGGTAAATTAGGGGCTCAATATGTTCAAAGTTCAAGGCATCGGCGCCCTCCTGCTGACGGAGATTCAGCCAGGCATGGCAGGACGCGATTATTTTTATTTTTTTGATGAGCCCGAGGGCAAAATCATATTTGACGGATACGGTTTTATTGCGGGAGTTATAAACAACTACCGGCGGATTATTGATCTGTTTAAAATTAAGTTTGGATTGAGATAGAATTTGCTGATAAGGATCTTCATTCATATATCTAATGCTTACATGAACTTGTAAAAACTGTCAAATAAAAGTGGAATCTCTATCAATTTAAACAAAGGGCGTCAAGGCGATGCGGGATATTAACTGGCGAAATGCCCGGGCGGGAATATAGGTTCGGATGCGGATCAAATCATGCCAAAAAGTATAGCTCATCCAGCACAGGATCTTGCAGAAACACGCATCCGAAGGCTGGGACTAGATCGGTAACAAACCGTGTTGGCAAATCATCTCGTGTATTTCAACCGGCTGCGAAAATCCGACCGCCTATCTATAAGGCATGTCAGGGGCTCAATTGCATTTCGTTGAAAGGCACAGTCTGACCTTTTGGTCGAGAATTGCAATTGATTTGGAAAAGTTTTCGGCCTGAACATTCGACGATATAGGCTCCACCCTAACCAGGCCCCGTTTTTCTGCCTCGCTCACGGTAAACTTTCGCTGCTTTTTTAATCTGCCATAGAGAATTAAGATTTGTTTCAGTTCGATTTCATCATCATTGATGTAAACATATGGATTGGTCGAATCCATCAGGTCCCCTTTTTGATCGAGTAACTGCGCGTAACACAACCCCGATTTACGACCCATTACCTAGCCAGTACGCTTACCAGCGGAAAATGCAGATGTCAAGCGGTTCAAACTTTGGGTTTTTGCAAAGTGAAAGCGCTGATCGTGCTATCACATTTAATTTACAGGATTTAAGCAGGTTTTCGGTCAGGATAATTTACTCGAACAAAATTATACAGGATGTTGAATCTACGCTAAGCCGCCAATTATTTACAACGTAAACTGAATCTCATGACGACTCGAAAGGCATTTGATGAAATTCCCTGACGCGAATGGCCGCATAAGGCGTCGAAACCTGTTTGCCGTCAAACATTTCCTGAATTACGGGTGTAATTGGGTCAAAAATTTCCTGGAGGGTGCCCAGAACCTGGGCTTCGGAAATCTTTATCCACTCACTTTTACCGTGGTACTTGATCTCATATATCGGCATAGAGAACCGCATATTAGAATATACCCAGACTTATAATCAGCGACCACCGGCACAATTGGTGGTGTGAGAAAAGTAGCTCAACGATACTCCATTCAAGCGCAGGCTCTGCTGGTAGTCGCCAATGTCCAGATCAATCCGATTCATGACACTTCTATTCACTTTGGGCATGTTTTCTTAAAATTTGAAACCTTCATTTGTCAAGTTTGATGGTTATGTGTCGTTAACCTGGCTCCGTTTCAACCAAAAGGAAATGCCGCTGGTTCGCCGGACGCGGCAGAGTAAGTAGCCGTGGCCCGGAGGAACTGGCTTTGATCAACCCCAAGGGGGGGAAGGTGTCAACTCCCAAGCAGCCCTCAATAAATCGGATTGATGAGAATCAAGGCTTCTGACGATTAGGCTATAGTAATTCCTGATTTTGGATTTGCAAGATATACAGCCGTCCCGGGAACGATGTCCGCCACTTGATTCCTCCTCAGTAGGGGGCGCTTGTGCGAAACTGGAATGACGAATGACGATTGAAGATTGACGAATGGTGGAAGTCGCTTCGCTCAATCATTAAAAAAAGACAGAATTCATCTATTCGACGTTGGACGTTGGACGTTCGACCTGCCCGCAATGCCTTTAAGACGGTTGTCAGTAAGTCATTGAACTTATGCTTTTAGTTAAATGGTTAGGTTGATCCAGCTCATTAAGCATGGCAGGCGGGTGTTGGACGTTCATCAGTTTCTTTCCTCGATCAGACTGGACGCTCGCGGCCAGGCGGCGCTTGTGCTGCACCCGCACTATCCGACCCTGACATTGCTGCCGAAGATACCTATCGATTACGAATTGATTTTATGTTAGTTAAGATCATTGCGACAGGAACCGATTTCTTTATATCCTGCTATAGATCTGATGGGGCAGGAAATGGACTATTATCGTCTGAATGATTTCAAAATTATCCTCGGGAAGACAGGGGCCAACCGGTACACAAAAGCCAGTTACCCCGTGCGGTACGGCATAATAAACGAGATCAGGTCACCGGACCATTGTTTCCAGTTCAACTTGTCAGGAGAAATTAAATATATTCAAGGAGTGAATGGCAACTGGCCGCATCCCTCGGAATGGTTGAAACGCACCGATGCAAATGATTGGGTATACTACTCCATTGCCGGCTATCATCGAATTTTCGATACCCTGGGAGAATATTACCTCCCCTGTCTCTCTTATTCCTCGAACACAATATGGACCTACAATCCGTTTTTCGATACCGGTGTCAAAGATGCACTGTCAGCCTTCGATCGATTGATTCCCAGTCTGCAAAGATGCTGCCAATATCGTCTGCCGTCTAAATTGAAGCGCTTCCTTGATGTTGTTATCACAAATGATTCTCAGTCACTGCATCGAAAAGCGACAAAGATGAAAGATATTATCGGCGGCTGGGTAACCGTACTGCCGCCGGATACCCGTCATGTCGATTACGAGGTCATTCCGATAATGGTTTCCGACGGCTGCCTGTATCACTGCCGTTTCTGCAGCATCCAATCCGGCAACAGCTACCGCAAACGGTCCGAACATAATATCCGGTCCCAGATCGAGCAGCTAAAATCTTACTACGGAGCCAATCTACCCAATTTTAATGCACTTTTTCTCGGTAGCCACGATGCGCTGGCGGCAGGCGTTAACCGCATTTGCCGGACGGCCGAGAAGGCCCATGAGGTCTTCGAATTTGACCGGTCGCACGTTAGCCCCCCTGCCCTGTATCTTTTCGGCAGCGCCGATTCGCTGCTGCTGGCGAAAGATCGGCTGTTTGACACCCTCGATAGGGGCCCGTATCAGACCTATATCAACATTGGTCTTGAATCCGCCGACTCGGCAACCCTGGCCCAACTCGGCAAACCATTGAATTCACGCCGCATTAAAGACGCCTTTCAGAAAATGCTGGAGATAAACCGCAGTCGGCTCAACGTTGAGGTCACCGCTAATTTTCTGTTGGGCGATCAGCTGACAACTGACCATTACCGTTCCCTGGTCAACCTGATTCGTGTCCATCTGGATCGATATCACAGCAGAGGCGGAATTTATCTGTCCCCTCTGGATTCCAGCCGCAACTATCGCAAACTGCTGCAAACATTTTTCGAAATAAAAAGCCTGAGCCGCCTGCCAACTTTCCTATACTTGATACAGCGGCTGTAATTAATCCGCCAACATCAATTTCAAATTGAATATCAGGATTCAGTAAAGGTAATTGGAATCATGCATTTTTCTTACTAGGGCGGATTAATTGTTAGGCACTACTGAGAAAATCATGCAATGAAGCAGGGGTCAGAAAAGTGAATTTGTAGTTGCCGAGCTGAATGATATCCTTGTCGCTGAGCCTGACCGGTTCGCGTTTAACGGTCTGACCATTCAGCCGGGTACCGTTGGTTGATCCGCAATCCTCGATATAAAAAGAACCTTTGATGATTCTGATAATGGCGTGCCGCTTTGAGATGGCCATATCCTTCATGATCATATCGTTGCCTTTGATACGGCCGATACTGAAACGATCGTCATTGGATTCGGAATTGGTCCGCTTCATCAAGGGATAAATAGCGTAAGGCAGGCTCGTGCCCGGCCCCGATTTCTTGGAGATCTGATCATCCAGATTAACGATCTGGGTTTTATTTAGTTTATCCGAATTGGTATTAGCGCCGGTATCATCGTCAGGATGATTGGCACTTGAAATGCTCTCCGCGTTCAAGGCCGATCCGACCAGGAGCGGATTCTGGGCATATTCGATAAAATCAGCCCGGTCGGATTCCTGGAAATACCATTTTAATGACGCCAGCGTGATCCGTCCAGATGGACCCAGCATACTCGAGAGCGGTCCGATCACCGAGGAGGCCTGTACTTTGTATCTGGCCGGAAATTCGGCGTCAACTCGTATGCGACTTTTAACCCGCTGTAATATGCCTCTGACCATTGACTGTCACCGCTTAAATGATAGTTGAATCTCAATCCGGTTCACCCGATACCGGGTGGCGGCACCGAATATTTCACAATTATCTATTATATCGCCAAATAAATCATAAAACTTTAATTTCAGTACGAATAACTTTCTGATCCAAATCCCGGACCCCAAAGCGGATGCCGTGACCGCCGTCAACAGATTCTTGGACGAATCCCGCTGCTCCCTTGAATTTCCGGCCGGTTATTGTTATATTTCTAACCTATGAAGCCACAAAATGAAAAAATACCGACTCCTCAGGAACTCGAAAAAGAAATCAGTGAATTCCTGGCCAAAAAGTTCGGAGAGGACGTGAAAATCGTCTCTCCGGTTGTAATGCCCCAGGAAGCCGTTCTCGATAAAACTAAAGATTCCGGCAAAGCCAGATCAAAGCTTAATTTCGACTTGATTCCCGAAGAACTGATCGCTTATCTGGATCAGTATGTCGTCAAGCAGGACACCGCCAAAGCGATCCTGGCAACGAAAATCTGCACGCATTTCAACCGCATCAAACATGCAACGGATTCCAACGAGGTCAAATTCGATATGGTCGGCGGGATCAAGAATAATGTCCTCATGATCGGTCCAACCGGAGTCGGCAAAACCTACATCATAAAATTGATTGCAAAAAAAATCGGCGTCCCATTTGTCAAAGGCGATGCAACCAAATTCAGTGAAACCGGCTATGTGGGTGGCGATGTGGAGGACCTGGTGCGGGATTTGGTTCGAGAGGCTGACGACGACATAGAACTGGCCCAGTATGGCATCATCTACATTGATGAAATAGACAAAATTGCATCGAGCCGCAACTGGGTCGGAGCAGATGTATCACGGACCGGTGTTCAGCGGGCACTGCTCAAGCCAATGGAGGAAACCGAGGTCGATTTGAAAGTACCGCACGATCCGATTTCGATGATTCAGGAAATAGAGCGGTTCCGCAAGACTGGTAAACGGGACAAACGATCCGTCAATACTGCCAATATTCTGTTTATCATGAGCGGTGCGTTTACCGATCTGGTGCCGATCATCCAGCGGCGTCTTTCCAAACAGGACATCGGATTTGGCGCCCGAATCCGCAAAGCTGAAGAGGACATAAATGTTCTGAGAAATGTCAGATCTGAAGATTTGACCGAATTTGGATTCGAGTCGGAGTTCGTCGGACGATTGCCGGTAAGGGCCGTATTCGAGCATTTGACCGAGGATGATTTGTACCATATTTTAAAAAATCCCAACAATCCGATAATACTAGGGAAAAAGCTTGATTTCGCTGCCTACGGAATCGATGTCAAATTTGAAGATCGTCTGCTACGGAAACTGGCCCGAGATGCTTTTGCCGAAAATACCGGTGCCCGGGGATTGGTCAGTGCCGTTGAAGGAGCGCTGCTTGAATTTGAAAAAAGACTGCCCTCGGCCGGCATCGGAAAGTTTCCGGCCACATCTGATTTCATTGACAACCCGGAAGCATCGCTCCATACCCTGACCGATGCCGCCATGTCCGGCAACAAGGATGAGTTATTCGAGCAGCTGACCGCAGAAGAAACCGATATGATCAAGGCCTATCTGAGGGGCAATGAGGGAAATCTGGCTGAAAAATACAGTCTGACCCTAACGTCTTCCCGCATTGACCTGATTGCCACGTGCTACGCCAAAAACACTCTCGATATCGGCAACATTATTACTAAAATCAAGTCATTCTACGACGAAGTCAAAAAAATTGAGCTGTATTTTTTCAAAAATCATGATATTAACATCGTCCTCGAGGAGAATGCCATCGACTTTATTATCGAGCAGTTGATAGACGCCTCCATCGAGCTCAATCTCATCTACGAAAAAATCGATGCGGATTTCCAGCATGGCCTCAAGCTGGCTCGCGAAAAAACCGGTCGCAACCGCTACTTTATTACCCGGGAAGCCCTCTTGGACCCTGAGGCATTTGTTGGTAAACAGCTTCAAGATGTCATCAATCCACTTGCCGCTCCGGATAAACAATGATCACACCGGTGTTGTGAATCCGGATTGTCTTCGCCCTCCCCGGAACCTTTGACAGAGTGCAATTTCGGATACGACAATGCTCTTCTATAAAATATATCAGGATGGAATCACATTATGATTGGAATTTCAAAACTTTACTGCGGCACTGTGGAACCTTCCGATGCATTGCGATATGGCCGAGATTCATCAAAACTTCCGTCGCATCTGCTTCAGTTCTCCAAAGATAAGCGTCCGGTTGTCGTGTGGAATGTCACACGCCGTTGCAATTTAAAATGCGTCCACTGTTATGCCCATGCCAAAAATATACCCTTCGACAATGAGTTAAGCACCGATCAGGGCAAAGAATTGATCGACGATCTGGCGGCGTTCGGATCTCCCGTAATGTTGTTTTCCGGTGGAGAGCCGCTGGTTCGCAAAGATCTGCCTCAGCTTGCGGCGTACGCAGTTGAAAAAGGAATGCGAGCGGTCATCTCCACCAACGGAACCCTGATTACGCCGACCATGGCCCGGACGTTGAAAGAAATCGGGTTGTCGTACGTCGGAATCAGCCTGGATGGCATGCAGGAAATCAACGATCGATTTAGAGGGGTTAGCGGCGCATTTAATTCCGCCCTGGAAGGCATAAAAAATAGTCAGGACGCCGGGATTAAGGTCGGACTCCGGTTTACCATCAATAAATTCAATGTCAGCGAAATTCCCGAGATTTTTCGACTGCTCGAGGACATGGAGATCCCCCGGGTCTGTTTTTATCACCTGGTGTATGCTGGACGCGGTTCCGAATTGGTCAAAGATGACCTCAGCCACGAAGAAACCCGTCGGGCGGTGGATCTGATTATCGACGAAACCAAGCGGCTTTTCGACAAAGGCAAACCCAAAGAAGTATTGACGGTGGACAATCATGCCGACGGCCCCTATGTGTATTTGCGGATGCTCAAGGAAGATCCCGAAAGGGCCCAAGAGGTGCTGGAACTGCTCAAATGGAATGAAGGCAACAACTCCGGCCGCGGGATCGGCTGCGTCAGCTGGGACGGCGAGGTTCATGCCGACCAATTCTGGCGTCATCACAGCTTTGGCAATGTTAAGGACAGGCCATTCTCGGAAATCTGGATGGATACCTCAGATGAGCTGCTGGGCAAACTTAAAATAAAGAAAAAGCACGTCAAAGGACGCTGTGCCACCTGCAGTTGGCTTGACGTCTGCGGCGGTAATTTCCGAGTTCGGGCCGAGGCCGTAAGCGGTGACGTATGGGCCCCGGATCCGGCCTGCTACCTGACGGATGAGGAGATTGCCATGGCACATGGGGTCTCAAGTTGTGATTGATATGGTAGAATTTAGACAGCTACCTTCGAATACAAATAACAAAACACAAACACCAAATACCAAATAAATTACAGTTGTAAGAGGACGGGCATATGTTATTCCCAGACTATCGACCCCGGCGAATGCGGCAGAGTGACGGGTTGCGGCGCATGATCCGAGAAACCCGGCTGACCGTCAATGATTTGATTTTGCCGTTGTTCGTGATCGACGGCAAAAATGTCCGCAATCCCATACCGTCGATGCCCGGACACTTTCAGCTGTCCGTTGACAATTTTGTGAAGAGCGCCCGGGAGGCCTACGAACTGGGCATTCCGGCGATTATCATCTTCGGAATACCCGGACAAAAAGACGCTCTTGGCACCGGAGCCTATGCGGACAGCGGTATTGTCCAGACAGCAGTCAAGGCTGCCAAGGAGACGCTCCCTGAACTGGTCGTAATAACCGATGTCTGCTTATGCCAGTATACTGACCATGGCCACTGCGGGATCATCGAGGGCGATCGCATCGACAACGATGCGACATTGGATCTGCTGGCCCGAACGGCGCTGTCCCATGCCAAAGCCGGAGCCGATCTGATCGCACCCTCCGACATGATGGATGGCCGCGTTTCCGAAATCCGAGAAATGCTGGATGAAAACGATTTCAATCGTGTGGGAATCATGGCCTATTCTGCCAAATATTGCTCTGCCTATTACGGCCCGTTTCGAAGCGCTGCGGATTCGGCTCCAAAATTCGGTGATCGCCGCACCTATCAAATGGATCCGGCCAATGCCCTGGAAGCCATCCGCGAAGTGACAATGGATGTTGAAGAAGGCGCTGACATTATCATGGTTAAACCCGCTCTGGCATATTTAGACATCATTTGCCGGATTCGGGAAGAGATTGATCTGCCGCTGGCGGCCTACAACGTCAGCGGTGAATTTTCCATGATCAAGGCTGCCGAAAAAGTTGGCTGGATTGACGGTCCCCGGGTCATGTTGGAAACCCTCATTTCAATCAAACGAGCGGGTGCTGATATGATCCTGACCTATTTTGCAATGGATGCAGCCAGAGAGCTGCAAAGGTAATTAATTGCCGACTCCGGGTGACTCCGATGACACCGGGGCTATAAAAACACCACGATAATTTCCCGAAAACGGTATCAACATACCGTATGAGGTTTACAAAAAGCTAAAAATCATGAACCATCCGAATCCTAAAATAAAAACAACACCATCTCATACCCATCATCCTCAAAAAGAGAGCCGTTCCACGCTGCGTCTGGTGGCGTGGGAAACAACTCGCAACTGCAATCTTTCATGCGTCCACTGCCGGGCTTCGGCCACACTTGGCCCGCACAGCGGTGAATTGGACACCGCCGAGGCATTCAAATTGCTGGATCAGATTGCAGAAGTCGCCAAACCGATTATCATTCTAACCGGCGGCGAACCGCTCCTGCGGGAGGATATTTACGATATCGCGGCCTACGGCACGAAAATCGGGCTAAGAATGGTAATGGCCCCGAACGGAACCCTGGTTACGGAGTCCGTCGCCAGACGTCTAATGGATGCCGGGATTAAGCGCATCAGTATCAGCATTGATGGATCAACACCGGAAAGCCATGATACCTTCAGAAAGGTGGAGGGTGCATTCGAAGGCGCCATCAATGCCATGAAGATCGCCAAAAAAGTTGGTTTGGATTTCCAGGTCAATACGACAATTACCAAAACCAATCTCGACCAGATACCCAAAATTCAAAAACTGGCAGTCGAGATGGGAGCCGTTGCGCATCATATCTTCCTGCTGGTTCCCACCGGTCGTGGCAAATACATTGTTGATCAGGCAATCGACGCCGCCGAATA
>JASJCE010000368.1 GCA_030066155.1 Desulfobacterales bacterium
TGGGCTGGTGAAAATCATGCTTTCTTTAGCAATTTACTATTAAAAATTGATCCCACTTTTAGTTCCTCATAGATTTGGGATTTGGGATTTCGGATATTGGATTTAAGTCCGCCGGCGGATCAATTTAATAAAATGAGATAGAGCGACTTGTCGGGTCGTAGCCGAAGGCGACTTGTGGGGTCGTAGCTCGAAGAGCGAAGCCCCAAGCCTGAAGCGATACAATAAATCCGCAATCCGCAATCTAAAATCCAAAATTGCTCTATAGAGCGCCTAACCATGCCTGCAACAATGGAGGAGATATGGAGACACTTACCTGGGTTGGAATTCTTTTTTGCGTTTCCCAGTCGGCCATGTTTTCGGGCTTGAATCTTGCGTTTTTCAGTGTCACCAAGCTCCGTCTGGAAATCGAATCGAAAAAAGGCAATCCCCAGGCCCTAAAAGTTGCCGAACTCAGAGAAGATTCCAATTTTTTGCTGACGACCATTTTGTGGGGCAATGTGGGCATCAATGTTTTGCTCACGCTGCTGTCAGAGTCGGTAATGGCGGGAATTATGGCATTCCTTTTTTCGACTTTTGCCATCACCATATTCGGCGAGATCATACCGCAGGCCTATTTTTCCAGACATGCCCTCAAAGTCGCCTCACTGTTGTCCCCCGCACTGCGCTTTTATCAGATACTGCTTTTTCCCGTGGCCAAACCCACGGCTGTTTTCCTGGATAAATGGCTGGGTCCTGAAGCGGTGCAATTCATAAAGGAAAAGGATTTTCGCGAATTGTTGAAAATTCACATTGAATCTGAAGAGACCGACATCGAGAAAATCGAAGGCAAGGGTGTGCTGAATTTTCTGGCAATTGACGATTTGCCTGCAAGCAAAGAGGGTGAGCCAATAGACCCCAGCAGTGTCATCCAACTTCGGTTTGATGACGGTAAACCGGTTTTCCCCGAGATGGAGCTTTCCTCCACGGATCCTTTTCTTAATCAGATACAGTCTTCACAGAAGAAGTGGGTGATTTTAACTGACAACAAGGATGAGCCAAAAATTGCCCTGGACTCCGATGGTTTTTTGCGGAGCGCTTTGTTCGGCGGTCCACCTTTTTATCCATTGCGTCACTGTCATCGCCCCATCATCATAAGAGATGATACACCGTTAGGTGAGGTCATCCCGAAACTTAAAGTTCAGCCCGAGCGCTCCGATGATGACGTGATCGACGAAGATATTATTCTTTTCTGGGGCAGCCAGAAGCGCATCATAACGGGATCAGATATTCTGGGTCGCCTGATGCGGGGCATTGTGCAAAATGAGGGCATAGGGTTTAGGAAGTTAGTTCTCAAAGAGGCTTGAATAAACTCAACCCGACCTGCAGAATGCAGCGTGGCCGGGAATAGAACTTACTCTAGCCTTTGAAGCGTAGTTTCACACGAGCTGGGCCGCTGGCAAAAAACGGCCAGCTGATCAACAGAGAAACTAATGAACGTCCAACATCGAACGTCCAACGTCCAACTTCGAATAATGTATTCTATCGAATTAAAAAAGGGAACAACATGCAGTACCTGTTTTGCTACAGCGAATACACCGTTGCGAATTTGACCCGGCTGCCATTTGACAAGATCGGACACACGCGCACCGGAGGCTTTAATTGGTTCATTAATTTAAATCGATAAAGCGCAGCCTCCGGCTCGTAGGGGATGTGGCGCCTACCCTCCGGCCTGGAGGCCTACGGGCTGAAAGCGGCCTCGGAGAGCGTCATCCGCATTGGACGTTCGATGTTGGAAGTTGGAGGTTCGACGTTCGATTTTCTATTTAAAGTTTCACTGCGGGTTTCAGTGAGCACCGAACCTAAATGATGATTTCCGATTGGGGTGAAACTGAAGAGCAGCGCTTGAGAAGGACAATGCAATTTATGAATCCCTTTGATTTGGGGGTCGAATTCTTTTTCTGAAACCTGAAACCTCGCTTGCCCTGCGAAGCCCGACATGTTGGGTCGTAGCTGAAGGCAAAGCCTAAAGGGCGAAGAAGGGAACACAGCCGAAATACGTGAATAAGTTTTAAACCCCTCTCTCCGAGCTGTAAGCTCTCCGAGCCGGAAGCTGGGGTGAAATCAAAGCCTCGCCCTCCGAACCAGGATTCTCTACTAGAAAGGACTCTCATCAGTATGAATCGTATATCCAAGATGCTTCGGTTCCAACTCGAGCTGTGGATCCAGCGAGGCGTGCCTCATCAGCTGATTTTTGTAGCCGCACTCATCATAACGATTTCGGTAGTCGGCGGGCTTGCGGCATGGGTTGCGACAAGCCAGTTCAATACTCCCTTCGACGGGTTCTGGTGGTCTTTCCTGCGCCTGACTGACCCGGGGTATCTGGGGGATGACCAGGGGGCTGTTCTGCGGGTTGTATCCAGTATTGTGACGGTGCTGGGATATGTGCTCTTCATGGGCTCTCTGATCGCAATTATGACCGGTTGGCTCAACCAGACGTTGCGCCAGCTTGAAAACGGATTGTCCCACATTTCCATGCAGGGGCACGTTGTGATCCTTGGCTGGACCAACAGGACGCGGGAGATTGTCAGCCAACTGCTGGGTGCCGAGGGTCGGCTACGCCGCTTCCTTGCCGAACACGATCAACGAATTCTGCGGATTGTTATAGTTGCCGATGAAGTGGATGCGGAAAAGCGAAGGCGGTTGCGCACTTCCCTCGGTGATAAATGGCGGGAGCGGCAGATCTTTCTGCGTGCGGGCTCTCCTCTCAAGCTCATGGACCTTCAGCGTTTTGACCTGTCTCGGGCCGCGGCCATCATTGTACCCGGCGATGAATTCGCATACGGAGATGCCGAAATGTCCGACACACGCGTGGTGAAGACACTGCTCAACCTGCGCCAGATCTTGGAACCTGCCCCCAAAGCAGACCGACCGTCTGTCGTGGCAGAAATGTTCGATCCCCGTAAAATACCTGTCGCCAGGAACGCGATCAAGGAAAAACTGGCGGTGGTGCCAAGTGATGGTATCATCGCCCGGCTCCTGACCCAGATGATCCGGGACCAGCGTCTGGCCCCGGTGTTCCTTGAGTTGCTCTCCCACCGTCGCGGCATTGCGCCATACGTCCGAGGTTTTTCGGAGCTGGCAGGCAACCGCCCGGTGGATCTGGACGGTCGTTTCGAAAAAGCCATCGTCATCGGTGCCGTTCGTAAAGAAGGCGGACGCACCGTCACACACCTCAATCCACCTCGCGATTTCAGGCTGCAAAGAGACGATATGCTGGTCCTTTTAGCACGAACCTATGATGACTGCGAGATTACACGGCAAAGTATGGAAGACGAACGACTCGAGCCAATAACGCAGCCCCGGGCACTGGAGCCATCGACACGTCGCGTGTTGATTTTAGGGTGGAGTCAGGAGGTCGGTTTCATTCTTCAGGAGCTGGGTAATTCCGATGCAACCAACGCCGAAGTGATGATTGTCTCCCGCGTCCCGCAAGAAAAACGCGACGAAACTCTTAAGGAATTCAACTGGAATCCCGAACGGTTGCGAGTCGAGCATCTTGAGAGAGACTACACCGTCTCCAGCGTCTTTGAAACCATTGATCTCCAAGGCTTCACCAACATCCTATTTTTGGCAAGTACGTCGATGAAGAACCGCGAAGAGGCTGACGCACGAACGATCCTGGGTTATGGGCTTCTCAAATCGGTGCTCGAAGATCAAGGCCGTAATGAGGGCAAAGGCCCCAATATCGTCGTGGAGTGCGTCGACCCATACAGCCAGGCCCTTTTCTCCGAACCGAGGGACGTCATGCTTATAACTCCCAAAATCCTGGGTCACCTCCAAACCCACGTAGCTCTCCGCCTGGAGTTATCTTCAGTGTTTAAGGAGCTGTTCGTTCCCGGTGGCGTGGAAGTCGGAATTCGAACGGCCGAAGCTTACGGACTTTCCGACAGTGCTATCCGTTATCGGGATGTCGAGCTGCAGGCCATGGCCCGAAGCGAAGTCGCCATAGGCGTGTTGAAGGCCAGTGGCACGTCCGAGGAGAAACTGGAACTCTGCCCGGACCCGAATCGACGGTGGACTCCTGCTGAAGACGAAGTCTTCATCGTCCTAGCTGCAGGCGATCAAAATTAAGGCTGAAAGATCTTTGGTATGGAAGATTCAAAAGGAATGGATGTGAATCGATAATTTTAGGCAATTTAGTCATTTTAGGCATTTGTATATCACGCTATATCGGCATGTTACGAGAAGGTTGGGGAAGTAAAACTAAATATGACGAAGTAAGGCTAGTAACCAATAACTTCTAATTAGGCTAAATTAAGGGGGAAACGATGACGAATTACGGCAAAAAACTTGGTAGTAGGAGTCAACCCGATTCACGGCATTTAACAAAATTAGGCAGAAACCGGGACCAGTGTGGGGAGCGCAACCTGATCCGAAGCATGCAGGCTCTCTTAGTTGTCGGTGCGCTGATTCTAGCCGGCTGCGTCGGCCCGGTGGCCCTTCATAAAGCCGTGCTGGAGTACGACGATACGATCCAGCGGCTCGAAAGTGAAATGCTGCTGTTGAACATTGCCCGCCTGCATAACAACCTGCCGGACCATTATACCGTGACGTCGGCCATTGCGGCGACCTTTGATTTCCGCTCCAGCGTCGGCTTTCAGGGCAACTGGCCGGGATTTTACGATAATCCCAAATCACAGGACAAATATTCGCTAAATGTCGGAGCGAGCGTTTCCGAAAATCCGACCATGAGCATCGTACCGGTGCAGGGTGCCGAGTTTACCGAACGGATCCTAAAGCCGTTAAACGATGAAACTCTTGGATTTTTAGCTTACCAGGGCGTTAATGTCGGATTGCTGGCGCGGCTCATGGCGCGCTCGTTCCATAACCGCGATTCCGCCGGCAACTTTTTGAGCTCAGCACTGAACAATCCCCAAATTGCCGAATCGTACCGCGAATTTCGCCGGATCGAATTGCATCTTCAATGGCTAAGTGAAGAACGTGAGCTTTGGGTACTACCTATTCGCTTCATCCAGAAGGTGGTTGCCGAATTGTCCGGACCACCTTCAGCCGGCGATATTGCCAACGCACTCGATAAGGGATATCGTTGGCGCAAACTAAGTCGTCCAAATCAATACGAGCTTGCCAGAATCTATTCCAATCGCATCGCCATTACCAACTACGACCCCGACACCCTCACCAACAAAGAGCGGGAAAAGCTTTATCGACTGGCGAACCGGACACCGGAAAATCATGCCCTGGTTGATATTGAAAAGGGATATCCGGGCGGTGACTTTCCTATCTTCGGCACGTTCAAGCTAAGAAGCCTGAATGCCATCTTAGCTTTTTTGGCGGACACGATTGATAAGACGCCGGAGTTCGAGGTGGCGCCCGATCCCCGAACGGGGCCGGTCAAGGAAAACCCGATCCGGACCATGGACATCCAGTTGACGGACAGTGCACCCGACACCGAACTGCGCGTCAAGTTCGCCGGCAAGTACTACTCCGTCCCGAACACGAACTGGGACCGTGAGGGGTTCCTTATCCTGTACAAGCTCTTTCAGGTGACGGTCACTGACGTCTCCGCGATCGGAATACCGGTCACGATTGCCAAGTAAGGAAATTATGATGAATCCAGCAACCTATGATGAGCAAGTCACCCTCAAAAGCGGACTTGAGGCACGAATCCGGGCAATCCGTAGAGCATTTAGGGGACGTCCATTGGAATATTGGGATAACCACCGTTGAGCTGGCAAGGCGGCTGAATTTAGCCAACCGACCGTCAGTCAAGCAGTCAAAAGGGGACAGGAAATTGCCGATGAACTGGGTTTAAGTCTTTTATAGAAAAATAACCAATAATCCAATGGACGTCCCCTAAATACGTCCCATAAATACTAAATACTATAAATCGCAGTCGGCGGGTTATTCCTGATTTGGTCGTTTTTCAGAAAGCGATGATGGATGTTTTTTTAGGGACTTTAAGGCACGACGCATAGCAACAGAATCCCGCAACTTCTGAGCCCAAGGCCTTTTGGCCCGGGATCGCTGCCACGCAGCCTGCTTTTTTAGAATTGCTTGAATATCAGCTCTCATTGAAACGCTTCTTAAATAGTCTGCAATAATACCTTGCTCAACCATCTCATTAAGCAGTACGGCCACTTTGTCCATACAGACTCTATAACAGTTTCACACGAACTCTTCAAGGCGTTTGATATCGTTGCACTTTTTTATAAGGCGGTAAAAATTGATTCAATTGAACAAATACCTACGCCCATAAAATTATAACTTTCTACTCTTTAAATTTTCAGAGATCTATTTCTGGAAATACAAGGCCCCTTGATCACCGGTATCAGTTACCTTATGTTCATTGGAATTCTAACAAGTTTGAAAATACTAAGTTTAAAATTCTTTTTTTGCGCTTTTTTGCGGCTATTTCTTAATTGCAATTCAAAAGCAACGGGGGAGTCATAATGAACGAAGCGGATCAAACCACTCGACAAAATTCTTATATCAAGCCGGCAATTGATATCGCGATTAAAATCGGTGTTGTCGCCCTTTTGATCGTGCTGTGTTTCACGATTTTAAGGCCTTTCATTTCTCCGGTGATCTGGGGGACGATTCTGGCCATTGCGATATTCCCCGCCTGCCGAAAGCTCGGCCAGGTCCTGGGTGGTCGGATCAGACTGGCATCTGCCATCATTACCGTTGTAATGCTGCTGGCAATCATTCTTCCCAGTATCCAGATGGCCGGCTCACTGGTCAACGGGACCAAATATATCAGCGAGCAGATCCAACGCAATGAAATCCGATTGCCCCCGCCGCCCGATAAGATCGAATCGTGGCCCTTGATCGGTCCAACTTTGAAACGCGAGTGGCAGGAGGCGTCGGTCAATTTCGGCGCCACCCTGAAACGCTTTCATCCCCAGCTTAAAGCCATGAGCTTAAAGCTGCTAAAACTTGCAATGGGCACGGCATTTGGTCTGGTGCAATTTGCACTCTCGATAATCATTGCCGGTATCTTCATGGCCCACGCCACTGGCGGTGGAAAAATGGTAAAAGAGCTTTTTGTACGTTTGGCCGGTGCGCGGGGCGCGGACTTTGCCGACATTGCGAAAAAAACCGTACGCAATGTGGTCAAAGGGATTCTCGGCGTTGCCATTATCCAGTCACTGCTGGCAGGGATCGGATTTCTGGT
>JASJCE010000369.1 GCA_030066155.1 Desulfobacterales bacterium
CTCTTTTGGCAGGATAGGCTTTCATGATTACCCCCTCTGATGTTGAAGCCACTTAGGACAGAACCGTCGCCTGACAACTCAAACGTCGCAGATCCGAATCGCCATCGGTTTCCTCCCAAACCTATGGGCAAACACCGTACTGACATGATCTCCTGGAGGACAATACCATTCAAGACCGGTACGCTTTTCCCGGTACATCGAAAATCATGGATTTGGCTTTCGAGAAAGTACCTGAACTAAATTATCGGCCGCCGGATAAAAAGACTTTAGTGAAATATTTACTTGACAGTCGTCCCGGAATAGTATATCGGATAAAAAACATCTTATTTATCCTATTTATAAATCTGGAGAATTCATGAGACTCACCCGGGCAGGCGAATATGCGGTTCGTTGTGTTTTATATCTGGCATCCAGAGGCACAGACGTTGTGTGCAACCGTAAACAAATTGCCGCGGAAATGGATATCCCGGATCAATTCCTGGGTAAAATTGCGCAACAGCTTGCCCGCTCCGGAGTTGTCGAAATCGTGCAAGGTGCCAAAGGCGGATTGAAACTGGCAGTGGTCCCTGAAAAAATAACGCTACTGGATGTTGTCGAGGCCGTGATCGGGGAGATATTTCTGAATGACTGTGTCATCCGGCCGGAATCCTGCGAGCGAAGCCGGGCCTGCGCTGTGCATCACATCTGGGAAAAAGCCCGCAGCCAGCTCAGGGACACCCTGCAGGACGCCACATTCGCCAGCCTGCTGGACAGCAACAGTTGCTATTTTCCAGACGAGGAGGTTGGAAACCACAGACCGACCGTTTAAAGGGGAATTACCTGACACAGACAAGACGAAGCAAAAAAGAAAAGATAATCACGAAAGGACCCCGGTTAAACAAAAAAGAAGGTTTAACTGGGCAGGCGAAACCACGAAAATTTGACAAAATATATTTCGTGCTTTCTAAATTTCGTATTTTCGTGAAGTAAAAAATTCTCAATATACGTTTATCGAGACCGGATTAATTAACTATTCAACCATTTAACGATTTGGCTAAGTTAAACTATTTAACCATCAAAACCAACAAAAAGGAGGGCAATTAATGGACGTTTTATTGCTTTCGCGGCTGCAGTTCACCGCCACCACCATGTTTCACTTTCTGTTCGTTCCGTTGACTTTGGGGCTATCGATTATGGTGGCAATCATGGAGACCCAGTACGCCAGAACCGGGAAAGACGTCTACCTGAAAATGACGAAATTCTGGGGCAAGCTTTTTTTAATCAATTTCGCTGTGGGGGTCGTCACGGGAATTACCCTTGAATTCCAGTTCGGCACCAACTGGTCTCGCTACTCGGCCTATGTCGGGGATGTTTTCGGCTCACTGCTGGCAATCGAGGCCACGGCCGCATTTTTCCTGGAATCGACTCTGATCGGTGTCTGGGTATTTGGCTGGAAAAAGCTCTCGCGCAAAGCCCATGCCACTGTCATGTGGCTGGTGGCCGGTGCCAGCAACCTCTCAGCCATATGGATTTTGACGGCCAACGGCTGGATGCAGAACCCGGTTGGATATGCCATTCAAAACGGACGGGCCGAGCTGACCGATTTTGCCGCCGTAGTTTTCAACAAGTTCAGTATTCTGCAGATTTTGCATGTTCTCCCGGCTGCGTTGCTGTTAAGCGCTTTTTTTATCATGGGTGTCAGTGCCTATCATCTTCTCAAAAAACAGAACATCGAATTTTTCACCAAATCATTCCGCATGGGGCTGGTGTTTGGTTTTATCTTTTCGATTGTCGTGGCACTTGAAGGCGATTTTCATGCGCGCCATGTCACCGAGACCCAGCCCGCCAAACTGGCGGCGATGGAATCCCTGTGGGAAACCACGGAGGGCGCGCCCATTTACCTGTTTGCCCTGCCGGACGAGGAAAATGAGAAGAATATCATTCAAATCGGCGCCATTCCCGGGCTGTTGAGCTTTTTGGGACATCATGACTTCAATGCCGAAATAACCGGATTGAGAGATATCCCCAAAGATGAACGGCCGCCGGTTTTACTGACCTTCCTTTCTTTCAGAACCATGGTGGCGCTGGGAACCCTGTTTCCCATTCTGACCCTGATCGGACTGTATCTGCGCAACCGCCTGCTTGAAAATCCGTGGTATCTAAAAATAATGATGTTCTCGATCCCGCTGCCCTACATAGCGATCGAGATGGGGTGGCTTCTGGCCGAACTCGGACGTCAGCCCTGGATCGTCTACGGGTTGATGAAGACTTCCGATGCCGTATCGCCAATAGCGCTGTCCCAGGTAGCGGTGTCGCTGATCGCATTCCTGGGGGTATACGGACTGCTCGGCGCCATTGGCTACTATCTGATATTTAAATATGCCAAGAAGGGCCCTGACGCGATTGCCCATTGATCCGGCGAATTCAAAGCCGAAGCGGGCAATTGTGCAAACAGGTAAAACGGTTTAGGGAATATCTCCCAATTTAAAATTCAAAATTCGAGTTTAACAGATCCGGTAAATCCGGCAAACAGGAGGAAAAAATGATTCTCGAATCTATATGGTTCTTTCTCTGGGGCCTTTTATGGGCAATTTATTTCATGACAGACGGTTTCGTACTGGGCATCGGCAGCCTGCTGCCAATTCTGGGCAAAACCGATGAAGACCGCAAAGTAATGGTCAACGCCAAGGGGCCGCTATGGGATGGCAATCAGGTATGGCTGCTGACCGCCGGCGGAGTGACCTTCGCGGCGTTTCCCAAGGTGTATGCCGTCATGTTCTCTTCCCTTTACACCGCTCTGATGCTGATTTTATTTACCCTGATTGTACGGGGGGTTTCATTTGAATTTCGCAGCAAAGTCGAAAGCCTAGCCTGGCGCAAGCTCTGGGACTATTGCGCGTTTGCGGGCAGTATTGCTCCGGCCATTTTGTTCGGCGTCGCATTTGCCAATATTTTCCGCGGGATTCCGATCGACGGTGATGGTATTTTTCAGGGTAATCTGTTTACCCTGTTGAATCCCTACGGATTGCTGGGCGGTGTTCTGTTCCTGGTCCTGTTTCTGGTCCATGGGGCGCTGTGGCTGTCGATCCGAACTGAAGGCGATCTGCAGCAGCGGGCAGTGGCCACTGCCGAAAAATTATGGCCGGTGGAGCTTGGGATTGCCGTTATTTTTCTGATCGCCAGCATGTTTGCAACCCGGCTGTATGACAATTACCTTGCGAATCCCCTGCTGTTTGTCATTATTTTACTGGCGGTTGCCGGTTTGCTGGGGATCAAGGTCTTTTTGACCCAAAAAGCGCTGTTCAAGGCCTGGTTTGCCTCAGCACTGACGATCGTTGCGGCAACATTCTACGGGGTTGTCGGGCTGTTTCCGAATATGTTTCCGTCCAACATCGATCCCGGCTTCAGCTTGACCGCGCATAATTCCGCCTCCAGTGCCCTGACGCTGAAAATTATGCTGGTGGTGGTGATCCTGTTCGTACCGATCGTACTGATTTATCAGGCCTGGACCTACAATCTTTTCAGGGATAAGGTTAAACAGGAAGACCTGGTTTATTGATCGATTCATTCCCTTTTGCCCGGGCCCAAAATGCCCGGGCAAAGTCAGTTACGCCGATACAAGCCGACCGCACCTAATTTTTGACAAGCTTCACTTCGGAAGATCCTTCCTTGAGTTAGAATACTAAATATATTGAACGTCCAACATCGAACATCCAACGTCGAACGTCCAATATCGATGGCGCTTCGCTTCGTCGATAAAAAAAGAACGTATTGGAGAATTATCAAAGAAATACTCGCTTGAACAAATTAGCGTATACGCATTGATTAATTTAGATCGATAGAATACATTATTCGACGTTGGACGTTCAGCGTTGGCTGTTGGACGTTCGTTTTTTCTTTATCGATCGGTTGGGTGCCTTCCGAAAAAGATTGCGCCTTTTTGCAACTTCACGAAAATAGAAGAATGAGGGCCAGCTTTTGCCGAACGCCTAAAGCCGAATGCCTATTGCCCTACCTATAGACTGGACCCGCATTTCCCATCCACAATGATATATTGACCATATTTTTTCAATAAGCTATGATCACACCGTTTTCGGCCTGACACACGCAGGCGATGGAAAGCGCGGTGCTATGGGATTACTGGACAAGCTCGGAAAAACTCCGCTTTTACTCGATGGAGCCATTGGAACCATGCTGATGGATGCCGGCCATGCATCCACCAGGAGTCCGATTCTGCTCAATCTGGAGCAGCCGGATTTTGTGGCCGGGATTCACCGACAGTACTTCGAGGCGGGTGCAGATGTCGTCATCGCCAATACATTCGGGGGAAATCCCCTGAAGCTGGCTGCCGAAGGACTCGAAACTCAAATGGAGGTACTCAACCGGAACGGGGTTGAGCTGACGCAGTCGGTTTGTCCTGCCGGCAGGTTCGTTGCGGGGGATATGGGACCGTGCGGCAAAATGCTAAAGCCACTGGGCGACGTAACGCCGGAGGAACTGCGGGAGAATTTTCACCGGCAGGCAAATGTTCTGATCGACGCCGGTGCGGATTTGATCGCCATCGAAACCATGTACTCTCTTGACGAGGCACTTGCGGCGTTAAACGCGGTGAGAGATGCGGGTGAAATTCAGACCCTGGTGTCCATCACGTTCAACCAAAATCCGAAGGGCTATTTTACCATGATGGGTGAAAATGTTGCCCGCTGCTCCGCTGTTCTGGAAGATGCCGGAGTGGACATTATCGGTGCCAACTGTACCCTGAACAGCAGGGATATGGTCGATTTGACAGCCGATCTCAGAGCGTCCACCGCAAAACCGATCGCTATTCAGCCCAACGCCGGTCAGCCGGTAGTCCGCAATGGCGTGACCTGCTACGAACAACAGCCAGCTGAATTCGCGGCAGATGTAAGAAAAATTGTGGATGCCGGAGCCGACATTGTTGGTGGTTGCTGCGGTACGACGCCTGAATTTATTCAGGCTGTAAAAGCAGAAATCGCTGAACTGAACAAATAATCCACCAACCCATGAACGAAGCTGAAAGGAGGTAATTCATGAAAAGGATGATGTTGATTTTAATCTTACTCGTGACGATGGGGCTTATCTTCGGAAACGGGCTTGCCGCAAAGATGATTCGCATTGGCGAGCATCAGATTGTTGCACATCCGGCTCTGGATAATGATTCAAAAGGATTTAAGGTTGCCCTGGAGGAAGAGGGATTCATTGAAGGCAAAAATGTTGTCTTTGACCGCCAGAACGCCCAGGGCGATCAGCCCAACTGTGCCATCATCGCCCGCAAATTCGTGGACGATCAGGTGGACCTGATCCATGCCATCAGCACGCCCAATGCCCAGGCCACGGTCAAACTCACAAAGACCATCCCGGTTGTGTTCTCATCCGTGACGGATCCGGTTAAGACCGGCATCGCGCCCAAAATGGGTAAAACCGGGACGAATGTTACCGGCGTAAGCGATCGCTGGCCTATAACCCTGCAGTGCAAAATGTACCAGGATCTGGCACCTAACGCCAAACGCTGGGGCACCATTTATAATCCCGGTGATGTGAATGTCACCTTCCATATCAAAGAGATGAAAGAAGCCATTGAAGCCATGGGCGCAAAATTTGTTGAAGCCCAGGTGTCCAGCAGCTCTGAAGTTCTGCAGGCCGCCCAGAGCCTGGTCGGCCGGGTTGACGCCATCCATATTACCTCCGACAACACCGTGGTTTCGGCCTTCGAAGCGTTGGTCAAAGTCTGCAACGAGAACAATATTCCGCTGTTTGCGGGGGACCGGGACAGTGTTCCGCGGGGTGCTGTCGCGGCTTACGGCTTGGATTATTTCATGGTCGGCTACACGGCCGGAAAAAAAGCAGCCAGAATCTTGAAGGGCGAAGCCCCCGGTGACGTTCCGGCCGGATTGGCGGCCGGCTACAGCCTGTGGGTCAATCTCAAAGCGGCCAAGGACCAGGGCGCAAGCCTGCCGGCTACGCTGGTTGAAAAAGCAGCCGACAAGGTCTGGGACCAAAAAGGCAATGTCATCAAAGGGAAATAATTGAAACGTCACATCAGTCGGGGTCGGGGTGGATTAAGGCACTGCTACCCCGATTTAATTCAGTTTCCCCAGATGTATAAAAGGTATTAATCGATGCTCTTCGGTTTTTGGCGAACTATTCCCATTTCCCTCGAGCAGGGTCTGGCATACGGCCTGGTCGCTCTGGGGATCGTTATCAGTTTCCGAATTCTGGCATTTCCTGATCTGACTGTTGACGGAAGCTTCGCTCTGGGCGGCGCCGTTGTTGCCCGCCTCATTTCAGAGGGCGTTCCGCCGACCTACGGCATCTTGCTGGCGATTATCTGTGGATTTCTGGCCGGCTGCTGCACCGGTCTGTTGAATACGAGGCTGAAAATCAACAGTTTGCTGGCCGGCATCTTGATGATGACGATTTTGTATTCCGTTAACCTGCGTGTCATGGGTCGATCCAACATACAGCTCCTAACGGTGGATACCATCCTGACGCCTCTGGAGAACATGGACGTTAGCCGGTTTATACCGATTATCATTTTTTTTCTGCTGGTCACGTTCTGCATTAAATTTTTAACGGATATGTTTTTCCGCACCCAGATCGGGTTTGCCATGCGGGCCACGGGCGACAACGAGCAAATGATCCGCACCTTAGGGGTCAACACCGATCACATGACCGTGCTGGGACTCGGCATTTCCAATGCATTTGTTGCGTTGTCCGGAGCTCTGGTCGCCCAGGACCAGGGATTCTCGGATATCGGAATGGGAATCGGAATGATCGTCGCCGGCCTGGCATCGATCATCATCGGTGAAACCCTGATCGGCAAAAGCTCGGTGCAACGCATGACTCTGGCTGCCATAGTCGGATCCATCATCTACAAGTTTATCATAGCCGTGGGTCTCCGGCTGGGGCTGGCACCGACGGATTTAAAACTGGCCACGGGAGCGATGGTTATTCTGGCGTTGGGATTTCCGGCCCTGAAAAAGAAGAAAGAGGGTAAATTGCACCTGCGGGGAGTGTGACCAGGGAGATGATAAAATTAGACGGCGTCATAAAAACATTCAAAGCTGGAACGGTGGACGAGAAGGTCGCCATCGACGGGATCGATCTGCACGTGCCCGAAGGGGATTTTGTAACCGTTATCGGCAGCAACGGCGCGGGTAAGACCACCCTGCT
>JASJCE010000370.1 GCA_030066155.1 Desulfobacterales bacterium
GCTCAAACAGCGCTCCGCGTGTCCAGTGTGGAACGATATCGGTTTGCTTCCCAACGGTTTAGCCTGCATGCGGTGCAATTCCTCCGTAGTTGAACAAGTCGGAGGATTTCATTTGCAGGCCGAGGGATTCTACAGTTGCTGAAACCTGAAACCTGACACCCGAAACCTGAAACCTGTATCGGTTTTGATTTGTGGCACGTTCGCTTAGCTCCGATTCCGGCTCTGATAACCGGGTTTTCAATTTTGACCAAAGTTCAGCGGTTTCTTACGAGCGCAGCCTCCGGCTAAAATACAGCCGGTCTGATCGGAAAAGAAACTAATGAACATCCAACATCGAACGTCCAACGTTCAACGTCGAATGGATGAATTCTGTCTTTTTAAAAAGATTGAGCGAAGCGACTTCCACCATTCGTCAATCTTCAATCGTCATTCGTCATTCCAGGTAGAGGAAGGAGAGTCAAATGTTCTTGATTAAAACAGCAAAGATACGGTCGTTTGAAAAAGGTCTGCTCTTTCGGGATGGTGAATTTGAAGGTCTTCTGAATAAAGGACGCTACTGGTTCAGCGACCCGTTGAACCGGATCAAGGTGCATGTTGTATCCCAGCGCGACGTCTGGCTTATGCATCGAGATCTTGATATAATCGTTAAATCAGGTGTTCTGGAAGGCCAGGCAACGGTCTTGGATTTGAAAGACCGTCAGCGGGCACTGGTTTGGATCGACGGCCGTTTCGCGCGGGTACTGGGCCCCGGATTATATGCGCTCTGGACCAAAGTCCGCGATGTGAGGGTCGAGCTGGTTGACGCCGGCGAGGACCGTTTCAACCACAAAGACCTCAACATCATCGCCAAATCGGATGCAGTCGAAAAAGAATTGGACCTCTCAAATGTCGAGCCGGGATTTGCCGGGGTCTACTTCAAGGACGGCGCCTATGTCGAAACACTCGGACCGGGCCGTTACATGTTCTGGAAAAACATGGGAAAGGTCAAATTTTACCATGTCGATCTGCGTGAAACGGTACTCGATGTATCCGGTCAGGAGATCATGACCTCCGACAAGGTTACCCTGCGCATGAATGCCGCGATCACCTACCGGGTTGCAAATGCGCTGAAATCCGTGTCGGTTGTGGATGACAGCAAACAGGCCCTGTACCGGGAGGCCCAGCTGGCCTTGAGGGCCGTTATCGGAACCTTTGATCTGGACACACTTCTCGGCGAAAAAGAAAAAGTGGCCAAAGATCTTGAGGGTACCATAAAAAGCAGGGCCGCGGAGTTCGGCATTGCGGTTCAGGCGCTCGGGATCAGGGATGTCATTCTGCCGGGAGATATGAAGGACCTCATGAACCGGGTGATTGAGGCCCAGAAAGCGGCTGATGCCAACCTGATCATGCGCCGGGAAGAGACCGCTGCCATGCGCAGCCAGGCAAATACGGCCAGGCTCCTGGACAACAACCCGACCCTGATGAGGCTGCGCGAGCTGGACGTTCTCGAGAAAGTCGCCGGAAATTCCAAGCTTAACGTGGTGCTCGGTGAAAAGGGACTTGCTGACAGGATCGTCAATTTACTTTAACCTTAAATCGCCGGGTATACCCCGTCAGGTCGACGGGGTATACCCTCTCTATGGAAAATAAAAATGATTACAATCGATGGTTCATACGGCGAAGGTGGCGGCCAGATCCTGCGGACCGCCCTTGCCCTTTCTCTTGTGACGGGAAAGCCGTTTTCCATAAACAACATCCGGGCGGGACGAAAAAAGCCGGGGCTCATGCGCCAGCATCTGACTGCCGTGAACGCGGCTGTCGAAATCGGTGACGCCGCAATTGAGGGCAACCGCATCGGCTCGCAGGCATTTAGGTTTGAGCCGGTCACGGTCAAGTCGGGCACTTACCGTTTTGCCATCGGATCGGCCGGAAGCTGCACGCTGGTGTTTCAGACCATCCTGCCGGCGCTCCTAATTGCCGGCGAACCATCGGAAATTATCCTGGAAGGCGGTACGCATAATCCATTTGCCCCGCCCTTTGACTTCCTGGAAAAAGCGTTTCTTCCGGTCATTAATCGGATGGGACCTGCAGTTAGGGCCGTACTTGAAAAACCCGGATTTTATCCGGCCGGGGGAGGCCGATTCAAGGTGTCCGTTGATCCGGCCGGTATGAATCGCATCGATCTGATCGAACGCGGCAAGGTCATCGGCCGGCGCGCCCGGGCAGCGGTGGCCAATCTGCCGGTCAGTATTGCCAACCGGGAGCTGAAAGTGATTCGAGATGAACTTGAATGGGCCCGCGAACAGCTTGCAGTCGTTGACGTTGAAGATTCACAGGGCCCCGGCAATATTCTGTCGGTAGAGATCGTCAGCGAAAATGTAACGGAAGTGTTCACCGGATTTGGGCAAAAGGGCATTTCTGCCGAAAAGGTTGCAAAACGGACCGTGAGGACCGTCCGCGAATACCTGGCTGCGGATGTACCGGTAGGCAGATATCTTGCAGATCAGCTGCTGCTTCCGATGGCAATGGCCGGCGGCGGCAAATTTCGGACGCTTTCACCGACGAAACATACCAGCACCAATGCCGAGATTATCAAAAAGTTTATCGATGTTGAAATTACAGTGAATGAATGCGATCAGAATCAATGGGAGATCGAAATATGGAGTGGATAAAAAGCGATGACAATTTCAATGTGCCGGTAAAATCATGGTGCAAAGACATCGAAGATGGAGCCATGGCCCAGGCGGTGGATCTCGCTAAACATCCGGTCATATTTCGGCATGTCGCCCTGATGCCGGATTGCCATCAGGGTTATGGAATGCCGATCGGTGGCGTAATTGCGTGTAAGAATGCAGTCATTCCGAATGCGGTCGGTGTGGATATCGGATGCGGAATGGGTGCTGTCCGGACCAGCGTTGAGGTCCCGGACATAACCCGCGTTCAGATCAGAGAAATCGTGCAACGGGTCAAGGCGGCAGTTCCCTGCGGTGAGGGCAAGGCCCATAAAAAATCTTCGAACCTGGACGGCTTTGATGAGGCTATCGACGCTTACCGTGACCGCAAATGGTATTCGGAGCACGTTCGGGATCTTGCCTGCCGCAATCTGGGAACGCTCGGCGGCGGAAATCATTTTATCGAAATTCAGGCCGGTGATGACAATCAGGTTTGGCTGATGATCCATTCCGGATCCCGGCACCTCGGTAATGTGATTGCCAGATTCTATAACGAGCGCGCCCTTGAATTAAACCGCAAGTGGCACTCTAATATTCCGAACAAGGATCTGGCCTTTCTCCCGGTCAATGCCCAGGAGGGGCAGGACTACATCAAGGACATGAATTTCGCCCTTGACTATGCCCGGGAAAACCGGCGCAGAATCATGGACAGTTTTATGGCGGCATTTCAATCGGTTTGTGAAAACGCGGAATTTGATCATCAGGTCAATATCCATCACAACTATGCCGCCCTGGAATCGCATTTTGATCAAAATGTCTGGGTGCATAGAAAGGGTGCCACTTCAGCCAAACCGGATGAAATCGGCATTATTCCGGGGTCTATGGGAACATCGTCCTACATTGTGAGGGGCCTTGGAAACATCGAATCCTTTATGTCCTGTTCCCACGGCGCCGGACGTGCGATGGGCAGGCTGCAGGCGACCCGCACCCTGACGCCCGAGGAATGTGACCGGGCCATGGGAGAAATCGTATATGACCGCTGGAACAAAGTCAGGCGCGGTAAAGCCAAGGGGATGTACGATCTCGGTGAGGCGCCACAGGCTTACAAGAATATCGATGCAGTCATTCAGGCCGAACTGGATCTGATTGAACCGCTAGTAAAGCTGAGACCCCTGGGAGTCGTGAAAGGATAGAAAAAATTTTTGCGCGTTTTGCGCCCTTTTGCGGCCATATCTATGTTGACTTCTGACATGGCTTAATGTATGGTAGCAAAGATTTTTCAAAAATTTTTCTGGAAGACTTTATAGTTATGTGGTTATCGAATCCAATACAATATTTACTCATCAACAAACCATGGCATTTGCTCGATAGCAATGCCTTGCGCGGAAGTATGTCCTTACCATCTGAAGCCGGCTTTATTTGCCCGGGTAGAATTACAGCAACGGAGGGACATATGATCTGACCGATACGACCAGGATGCTGTTTTTATAAAACCCTTTCGGTTGCCCGAGGCATGCTGAGAGGGTTTTTTTTTGAGTTTTTTCAGAAGAATAGAAATAGATGGACCTGTAGCTTAACTGGCAGAGCAGCCGGCTCATAACCGGTATTGTGAAGGTTCGATTCCTTCCGGGTCCACCATGCCCCCGTAGCTCAGCGGAAATAGAGCACCGGACTACGAATCCGGGTTGGCGGAAGTTCGAATCTTCCCGGGGGTACCAGAATATCAACAGGCGATATAGTTCAATTGGCAGAACACTCGACCGATAATCGAGCAATCCTGGTTCGAAACCGGGTATCGCCACCAAAGATGCGGGTGTGAGTAATGAAAGTCATATTGTTAAACCAGGATTATTCCTACATCAACAGCATTACTGTGCGCAGAGCCTTGAAGCTGATTGCTAAAAAAAAGGTGACCGTGGAGAAATACTCGGGAAAAATCGTCAGAACCGTTACTGAAGATATTGCCGTACCGCTGATCCTGCGCCTGGTTTACCTGGTAAGACAGATTTACCGAAAGGCAGTAACCTGGTCCAAAAAAAACGTGATGGTGCGGGATGACTTCGAATGCGTCTACTGCGGAACCGGAAAAAATCTAAATATTGACCATGTTATTCCACGTTCAAAAGGCGGCCGGAACACGTTTGAAAATACGGTGACATCATGCATCGACTGCAATAACCGCAAAGGTGACCGTACGCTGAGGGAGGCCGGGATGTTTTATAAAAGGCATAGCTTCACGCCCTATCAGCCGACCGTCATGGAGTTCATCAGGAAGCATCTTGACAGTATCGGTGTCTATGACCTGCTGGTAAAAGCGGGCATCTATTAACACCGTGGAGTTGCTCACAAGTATCAAGCAGCCGGAAACAACCTAATTCCGGTGGCGGGCTGGAGCAATGCTGTGATAGATCCTTCAAATCGTTTTTCGCTCCATTGGAGTGGTTTCATGCTGTGAGGTATCCAAGCTGGCATGGAGCCTGACTGTTAATCAGGAAATCGCCGGTTCGAACCCGGCCCTCACAGCCAGGTTGATGATAATCCAACTTGTCTCAAACATGGTGTCGGTAGACTCAATCGGCAGAGCGCCCGGATGTGGCCCGGGTAGTTAGGGGTTCGAATCCCCTCCGACACCCCATGCGGCCCGAATCAAATCGGAGAGTAAGTCAACTGGCAGACGCGCAAGGCTTAGACCCTTGCTTTTGTGGGTTCGACTCCCACCTTCCCGACCAACTTTATGGCCTAAAGGTCTGCAGGAAATTCAATAGGTTTATCTTGCAGGCGCAAGGGCCGCAATAATGGTCAGAAATATTGAAACCGCCGCCTCTGTTGTGGTAATATCCACCGTTCAGTATTTACGTGAACTGAGGATAAAGTTCGAATGGGAATACCGGTTATCGATAAGTTCCCCCAGCATCTTCGGTCCGGAACTGTTGATATACGCCCTGCTGGCTGCGGGCGCCCGGTCTGATCGGAAAAGAAACCATAGATTTTGAAAGAAAAAGAGGAATGGATTCTTATCTTAAAGTAAAAAATTGGACAGGATCAACAGGATAATCAGGATAATGCGGCCTTCGGCCGAAAGCCCCCTCGCCGCAGGCGAAAAAAATCCTGGTAATCCTGTAGATCCTGTCTAAATATACAAAATATAAATCGAATCCATTCCACAATCCTTTCATCTAATTGAAGTTTAACACTAGTGTAATGAATCCCAAAAGGCTGTCTTATGACTGATAACGCGCCGATCATCGTGATTGACCGTGAAACGGGTAAACCGTTTGAAGAAGCGGTCCTTGGTGAGAAATGGATACGCTGGGCATATCAGGATGCTAGATCGGGATTTGTGGAGCGTATCCTGTTTCGGTCATCATTTGTCAGCAAACTGATGGGCAGGTGGTATGATTCTGCTTTCTCCAGAGGCAAGATCGACGCGGTGATCGAAGAGCTCTCCATTGATGTCGACGAATTCGCACAGCCCAGGGAGAGCTACGGATCTTTCAACGAGTTCTTTATCCGCCGGCTGAAACCCGAGGCACGCCCTTTCAGTGCCGACCCGGCGTTGCTGGTATCGCCCGCCGATGGCCGAGCCCTGGTGTTTCCCATCCTCGATAAAGATACATTTGCACCGGTGAAGGGCTGTCCGTTTACCATCCGCAAAATGCTGCCGGGCCATGCCGATCGCTTTACAAACGGGGCGCTGGCCATTGTTCGCCTTTGTCCGGCTGACTACCATCGCTACCATTTCCCCTCTGCCGGCAACATCACCGAATACCGGAGTATTGCCGGTGCGTTGCACTCGGTAAATCCCATTGCCCTGGGAAGCGGTCGCGATGTGTTCGGCGACAACACGCGCAGCTATACCCTCATCGATACCGAGCACGCCGGGACCCTATGTTTTATGGAGATCGGGGCGTTTGGCGTGGGCGGCATCGTAAACACCCGTTGTTCGGGACGCGTCGAAAAGATGGACGAGAAAGGCTATTTCAAGTTCGGCGGCTCATCCGTCGTGCTGATATTCGAACCCGAGCGAATCCGCTTCAGCGATGATCTGTTAGCAAACAGTGCTGCCGGCAATGAAACCCTCGTCAAAGTCGGCCAACCGCTCGCAACTGCGCTCGTGCCAGGATCTTGAACCGGTCAAGACAAACCGCAAAGCAGCATTGAAATCGAGGCGCCGTTTGATAATCTACTCGATGATTGGGTTTGCCTCAAATGCTGCACTGAAAATGATTGTATCGGAAAAACCGGACGATTGATGACTTCTCTACTCCATTGGCTGATCATTGGCGGTGGTATTCACGGCACGTTTATGGCGAATCTGCTTGTCCACCAGCTGGGCGTGCGGCGGGATGATCTGCGCGTGGTCGACCCCCATGATATGCTCCTGGCCGCATGGTCTCGCAACACGGATAATTGCGGCATGAGCCACCTGCGATCACCGGCCGCCCACAACATCGATCTGCACGCTCTTTCCCTGTATCGTTATGCCCGCTCGCCAGC
>JASJCE010000371.1 GCA_030066155.1 Desulfobacterales bacterium
GCAATGGTTTTCGGAGTCGATCAAAACGAACCGTCGGCTAATGTTGATAAATTCATAAAGGCTGATCTTTCAGATCCGGCCGCGATTAAGGCGGCGGTTGAAGCGATTCCAAGCGGAATCGACGCACTGTGTAATATTGCCGGCCTGCCGCCGACAAAAGATCGCGTGCTTGTGCTTAAAGTCAATTTTTTTGGGCTTAGGCATTTAACCGAATTGATGATCAGCAAGTTGAATGACAATGCCTCCATCGTTAACGTGGCGTCTCTGGCCGGGCTCGGCTGGCCGGAGGCTGGAGAGCAAATAAAGGCATTCCTTGCGCTCAGGGATTTTAATGCGGTTGAGGATTTCTGCGACGAAAACGGCGTGGGGAATGAAGGCGGGCGCTCCTATTTTTTCAGCAAAGAGGCGCTTATCGTATGGACCATGATGAACCGCTGGACCTGGCGTAACCGTGGCATCCGGATGAATTGTGTTAGTCCCGGTCCGGTTGAAACACCGATTCTGCCGGACTTTCTGGAAACTCTTGGCGAACGCGCCAAAGAAGATGCGAAAATTATGGATCGCCCGGGACGACCGGAAGATATCGCACCGGTTATCGCTTTTATGTGCAGCGAGGGCAGCGGCTGGATACGGGGGGCGAATATTCCCGTCGATGGCGGCATGTATCAGCATGTACTTTGTAATATGCATGGGCATACTTAAATACAAGTGGTTTAGCCCAACTGTGCTATGCTGTTTTCTGTGTTTCTTCATTGCCTTTCCGGGGCAGGCACGGGCAGGGGAGATAGATGAAGACCAGCTGGGGGCCTGGTATATGTACTTCTGGTCAACCCGGTTTAAAGAAAGCCGCTTTGGATTCCAGGGCGATGTTCAATTTCGAAACTGGAACCTGATCGGCGATTTGGAACAACTGTTATTTAGAGGCGGATTAACTTACGACCCCAAAGCCATCCCGATTAAATTAACCCTGGGTTATGCCTACGTACTGAACGGAGAGTTCGGGCGCAGCAGCAGCAATACGTCCATCGAAAACCGCATCTACCAGGAGGCTGCTATACCTCAGAAACCGGGCGGCAGATTCCATCTTAATCATCGCTTCCGTTTTGAACAGCGTTGGGTTGAAAAACAGAACTTTCGAACTCGCTTTAGATACGGCCTATTTATAAATGTTGCCCTGAACGGGACCGAACTCATTAAAGGAACCTATTACTACGCATTTTACAATGAACTGTTTATTAACGGAGAGCAGGACATTGGTGATGGGCAAGAGGTCGCCCTGTTTGACCGGAACCGCCTTTACAATGCAATTGGATATTGCATTACCAATGAATTAAGATTTCAGGGTGGATATATGTATCAGATTACCGATGGCGTGAACAAAGGCCAAATCCAGCTGGGCCTTCATCATTCGTTTTGACTCCAACATCTCCTCTCAATCCACCCCACCTTCCGCAAACCATAATGAGTAACAGGTAAGAAGTGAAAAGTGACCAGTAGACGGTAATTCGTGACGCGCAACCCGTAACAGACGTCAGACGTCAGACGACAGATGACAGAATTTTGAAGTCTGAATGGACAATGTATTATCCGATTTAAACAATCCGAAATCCCTGGCCCAGACCAAATTTGAAATGTCTGTACTTGCACTCTCGTTCTCATTTAGCACCCTGATTTTTTGGTAAACTACTACGACCGTCGCGCCAGGGCGGGCTAAAATCCGAAATCCGAAATCAAAAATGCGTCATCCCATTTTCCGAAAATAAATTACCGAATCCGTTGAGTAGATAATTAAAGCAATCCAGATCATGATAAATGTCCAAACCTGAGTCATGGAGAATGGCTCGTGATAATAGAGGACTGCCAGCAGAAACATGCCGGTGGGGGCGATATACTGGAGCAAACCAACAGTGGAGAGATTGATGCGTCTGGCACCGGCGGCAAAGCAAGTCAATGGAACCGCCGTCAACACGGCAGCGCCCATGAGCAATAAATCGGTACGCAGACTGCCGCCGAGAAATGACGCATGGCCATTCATTCCGAGATAAACGAGGTAGACCGCCGCCGGTGTCACCAAGAGCAAGGTCTCGATACTCAGGCCGACCAGGGCGCCCACCGGTGCGACTTTTCGAATCAGGCCGTATAGCCCGAAGGACGAGGCCAGTGCGAGCGCTATCCAGGGAAATTCACCGTAAGATACCGTCAAATAAACCACCGCCACCCCGGCTAACAGAACGGCGAGAATTTGGGCCCGCCGCAGGCGCTCTTTAAGAAACAGAACACCAAATACGACATTCACCAGGGGGTTGATGTAATACCCGAGACTGCCCTGCAGCATGTGGTTGTTATTCACCGCCCAGACGTACAACAGCCAGTTAAGTGCGAGAATAACGGCTGTCGAAAACAGGGCCAGGACGACCCGGATATCTTTCAGGGCGTTGACAAATTCGTTCCAGAATCGACCCAAAACGATTAAAGCGAGCAGTAAAAGAAAGGACCAGATCACGCGGTGTACGATAATTTCCGGTGATGGCACGCCGCTAAGAGCCTTCCAGTAGATCGGCCCCAAGCCCCAGATGAGAAATGCCGATCCGGCGTATATGACGCCGGATATGGTTTCTGATTTTAAATTTGACGGTTTTTGCTCGGGCATAAAAAATTCGCGATGCACACCGCTCCCACACATGCAGAAAACTATAGTTATTGCAATAAAAAGAGGAATGGATTCTGATCTAAAAAAAATTAATTTGACAGGACCCGCCTGCCATGCGAGAAAAACCGGCTTATCGAACAACTATACAGATATGGCTCCGTCTCGCAAAAAATTAGGCAATGCGTAAAGGCATGAGCGGGCAGGTCAACGGGATCGCCTGGATAATGCGGCCTTCGGCCGAAAAGCCCCTCGCCGCAGGCGAAAAAAATCTTTACCCCGTTAAATCATTACTCTGTGAAATATTTATAGCCTTTAACAAGAGGCTCATAGCAGGTTCAAGGCCCGTATTAAGAGATCAAATCACATTTAACTGGGGCTGATAATCTTGTATATCCCGTCTAAATTAAAATAATAAAAATCGAATCCATTCCACATACCTTCATATAAGCACTGTCTCTGGCCCAAAAAACGGCAGTCTGATTTATGAAGAAACTTAAAGAATTCACCGCAGAGTTCGCTGAGAACGCTGATAAAAAGTAATTTAAATAAACTCTGCGTCGCTCTGCGGTCTCCGCGGTGAAAAATTACAATGATGAAGTTTCACACGAGCGCGGCCTCCGGCTAAAAAACAGCCGGTCTGATCGGAGAAGAAACTCTGAAAAAGCGAATATCGAATATCGAACAAGAAATGTCGAATATCGAAGTTAGGTATTTTATCGTTTTTATAAAAATGACTGAGCGAAGAGAATCCACACTTCGACATTCTGCGGTTCGATATCCGATATTCTGCGGTTCGCTTTTGATGTAGTTTCATATAAGGTTTCAGGTATTAGCAAAGAATTCGATTCGTTGAATCGCGGGGGGTAACATACTCCATCTATTATCGGGCGTCAATTCTCTTTGACTTTGAAAAGTGATTCAATTATAGCCTTTACGGAAAAAACCAATTCAACCATTGAACCCTAAAGTTAGAACCTGTCGTAGAGAAAGGTCAGGATACGATGAATACCTCCAATCAATTTAAAGTCGAGCAGGAAGAGCATATTGCCTGGTTGATCCTCAACCGTCCTGAAAAACGCAATGTGATGGGCATCGCATTTTTCGAGGAAATGTCCCAACACATGAAAAACTTTGACCTGGACCCGGCGGTACGGGCAGTTATAATCAGGGCGGAGGGCAAAAGCTTTACCGCCGGAACGGATTTAAATGAGGCGGCATCACTCTTAAGCGGTACGGGAGCCGATCAACGGGAGGCTACCCGTCTTGAGATTTTGGCCCTACAGGAGGGCCTGACCAGTATTGAAAAGTGCCGCAAGCCGGTGATCGCAGCAATACACAGCCACTGTATCGGCGGGGGAGTTGATCTGATCAGCGCCTGTGACATTCGCCTGGCAGCCGTGGATGCGGTCTTCAGTATTCGGGAAACCCGCATGGGTATCATTGCGGATCTGGGCACGCTGCAACGTCTGCCGTATATTATCGGACAGGGTTGGTTTCGGGAATTGGCCCTGACCGGACGGGATTTCACAGCTTCGGAGGCCCTCCAAATGGGTTTGGTTACCCGTGTCTGCGATAATCAAGAAGAACTGTATTCCGAAGCAAGAGTCCTCGCAGGGCAAATCGCGGATTGCCCGCCGCTGACCGTTCAGGGGGTCAAAGACGTCATCCTCTACAGCCGCGATCATGGAATAGATTCCGGCCTGCAATATGTAGCCCAGAAAAATACCGCCGCCCTACCCTCCGAAGATGTTGTCGAAGCAATGACAGCTTTTATGGAAAAACGGAAACCCGTGTTCAAAGGGAAATAACAACTGAGAAACGAGGACTGAGGTTAAAGGCGTTGCAATGTGGAAGTTGAATAAAGAAGGTGAGAAGATGGGAAGGTGAGAGGGTGAGACGTCGCAATGTACAAGTGGAATAAAGAAGGTAAGAAGGTGTGAAGGTGAGAGGGTGAGAAAACGAAAGACTGAGGACTGAGAATTTTAGACTGAGGCTAAATGCCTTGCAGATGGATTGCTCAGTCCTCAGCACTCAGTCCTCAGTCCTTCTATCTACTTATGGAGGAAATACTCATGAAAAACCGCGGCGCGCTGTCAGGAATCACCGTCGTAGATCTCTCCCGCCTGCTGCCGGGGCCTTATTGTTCCATGATTCTGGCCGATCACGGAGCACGGGTGATTTCCATCGAAGATAAGCGGTTTCTGGCGGACGGACTTTTCATGGATATCATCAACCGCAACAAAAGACACATGACCCTGAATCTGAAAACCGCTGAAGGAAAACAGATTTTTTTTAAGCTGATTGAAAAAGCAGATATCGTGCTCGAAGGTTTTCGGCCCGGCGTCGTCAATCGGCTGGGGGTCGATTATGAATCGGTGAAAAAGGTCAATCCTCGAATTATCTACTGTTCCATCAGCGGCTTCGGCCAAACCGGCCCCTATCGGGACCGCGTGGGGCATGATGTAAATTACCTGAGCATTGGAGGCGTTCTCGACCTCATCGGTGAGACGGATCGACCTCCGGCAATTCCCGGAATCCAGATAGCCGATATCGCGGGCGGCGGCATGAATGCCGCCATCGGCATCCTGCTGGCCCTGTTTGCGCGGGAGAAGTCCGGACAGGGCCAATATATCGACATTTCCATGACCGACGGTATGGTCGGTTTTCTGCCGGCGGCAATGTTCTTCAGCCGGCTCACCGGCAGCGAACCGGTGCGATCCGACAACATGCTCTCCCATCGTTATGCCTGCTACAATACTTACGAAACCGCCGACGGAAAGTATCTTTCCATCGGGGCGGTTGAAAAAAGATTCTGGCAGAAACTCTGCAAGACCCTGGAAATCCAAGACTATGCGGACCTGCAGTACGACGATCGACGCCGCACGGAAATCATCGATTGCTTGCGAAAGACCTTTCGTCAGAAAACCCTGGCGGAATGGGAAGGCGTGCTCGGCGGGTCGGATGTCTGCTGGGCCCCGATTCAGTCGTTAGGCGACGTCCTGAAGGATCCCCTGTTTCAAGCAAGGGAGATGGTAGTCGAATTTGAGACCCGAAGTGGACGGAAATCAAAAACCCTCGGGGTTCCGGTCAAAATGAGCGACACACCGGGCTCGATACGGACGCCACCACCGGAGTTCGGCCAAGACACAGCCGCGATATTGAAGGAGCTGGGGTATACGGATGAAGAAATTGGGGTGCTGGTGGAAAAGGAAGTGATATAAGGCTGGAAAGCTTGGAGGCCGTAAAGCTTGGAAGCTTCGAGGATTTGATGTTGTTATAACTATCTGGCCTCCAGGCCTTCCAGCCTTCGAGCTTCCCTGCCTTCCGGCCTCCCAGCTTCCCGGCCTTCCAGCCGCCTTCTGCCTGCGAGCTATCACCTATGAGAATGATCTTTAATCTATGAACTATCAGCTATCAGCTATGAGCTAATTCACACCATCGACTTAAGCGTCGCCAGTTCGAGCTGATCGCCGGCATCTTCAGCCCGGTCGGAAACTTCGACAATGCTCTCCAGACACAGCCTTAAATGCAGCTGATGGGCGAAATCAATCGAGGAGGTAAAAATTTCTTTGGTGAGATCCCACTCGAGTTTGTCAACCTGGGATTCCTGCATTCCGATCTCTTTGGTGTGCTCGCGGACGGTTTCAATCTTGCACTCGCCCTTGAAATAACAGAGGACGGCAAGCTTGAGGGTGTCGGCAATGCCTAAGGACTCGCGTACCACGGCCACAAAATGCGGCTTCATTTCAGGCGGTATTGAAGGACGCTGATTCAGAAAAAAATCGCAGCAGGCCTCACCCGCATTGGCAACTTTGTCAATGCTTTCAATCAGCTTGTAGATGTCTTCGCGCAGCAGAGGGAGATAAGCACCCGAGTAAAGCTTATCCCGTATATTATAGCGCACAACGTCTGCTTCCCCTTCGAGACTGCTGACTTTGCGGGCTAGCACCTTGGCCTCACTGATATTATCCTCGAGATAATGTTCAATGGTCTTAATGCCGGTTTTCAGTGATTCCACGACCAGATCAAGATGTTTTATAATGTATTCGATGACCTGCTTTTCTTTTTTGAACAATAGCATTGGCTCTCCTTTGCTCCAATCTCCCCTGTAACCTGATTTTATTTATTGGGTTAGCTGCAAAAGTCCAGTTGAAAAAATCAAAAATATTTTAATTAATTCCATATCACCTTTAATACCTTATATAACCAAAAAGAGAAAGACCCGGCCATCGTCGGTGTCAAAACCCACCCCACCAGAATGGTGGCGATGGTCTTTTTGCTGATGGCTCTGGCTCCTTTCACCAGCCCCACGCCGACCACAGCGCCGACGATGGCAAAGACCGCAACCAGGATGGCTGCTTTCCTGAAGGATATCAATCCGCAGCCGACCGTGGTGCCGATGCAGTTGGCTGTGTCGTTGGCACCAATATTCCATCCGACATAGGCACCGGCACCCAGCAGGACGACAATCACCAGTTCCATAGTTGGCTCTCCGAGAATGTCATTGAACCAACGCCATGGAGAAACAGACTGTTTCAGCTTGGATGGAAGGTCTGATTGGATTTTGAGAAATTGTCATCGTAAAGCCGCAACGTCCAAATCTCTATTCCGGTGCGAAAGATACGTATCAGGAT
>JASJCE010000372.1 GCA_030066155.1 Desulfobacterales bacterium
CGAAAAACTGTCGGTCTTGTTCTAGGTTGCGGGTCCTCACGCGGATGGGCCCACATAGGAGCCATTGAGGCACTGGAAGATGCGAATATCCCAATCGATCTCATCGTCGGCTGCAGCATTGGTTCTTACATTGGCGCTATCTATGCCAGCGAAAGTATCAAAAGCCTAAAAGATTTTGTTCTCAAGATGGATGGCAAAAAGGTCTTTTCCTATTTTGATATCGTGCTTCCTCGGTCCGGTCTTTTGGATGGCACAAAGAAACTGAGGGAGCTCTTTTCAATACACACTGATGTACAAAATTTTTCTGAATTGAAAATCCCCGTAATGATGGTTGCTACAGATCTCGAAACAGGGCAAAAAGTGGTGCTAAAGTCTGGAAAGCTATTGAATGCTCTCAGGGCCAGCATGTCAATACCAGGACTCTTTGCTCCAGCAAGAATAAAGAATCGCTGGCTTGTGGACGGTGGTCTAGTGGATCCAGTGCCCGTAAGTGTCGCAAGGGCGGTGGGAGCAGATATTGTTATTGCCGTAGATCTCAGCAGCGGGATTATCTCAAAACAAAAACGGAAAAAGCAAAAATTTCAAAGTAAAAAGACACCCGTAGAACAAGAAGAGAAGAAAAATGAGCTTATTGAAAAATTGTCAAAATATTATGAAAATGCTGGATCAAGCTTTAAAAACAAAATCAATGATCTGTTTAAAAAAGAAGCATCAACACCGGATATCATAGAGACCGTTACAACCTCGTTCAACATAATGCAAGATCGGATAACCCGCATAAATCTGGCAGTCACCCCTCCGGACGTTTTAATACACCACACCTTGGCCTCATAACGTGCCTTTATCAAATCTCGGGAAAAATTCAGGGATGTTTTGTATTAGATAGGGCAATCTTCAATTCGCCGGTTTTAACGAAAGTTACGCAAAACCTGAAAAAATTCGGCTATCCCAATTTGTTTTCTGGCTGACCGTTATATACACTCAATAGGCAAATAGGTTTGGAGATATTACAGTTTTCTGGACCGCCACATTTCCTGCGCCACACAGTTAGTATCACAAATAATTGGTTTATTGTGATTAACGCCGCAGTTTATGGGCATTCGCTAAGCTATGCGGTTTCGTGAGAAGCGCGGGTTTGTGCAGCGTGTCAATTACTCGTTTCAACGATTTGTTTTGCAGCATTGGCACGAATAGTGATCTTTCGAATGACGGCTCGCATTCCGAAGGCGCCTTTCACGCTGGAACGTTTTCAGGCAGCAACCTGCCCAACACCGGACTTCATACCGGTAAAGTATCTGCGATTCTGTCTACGATTCTTTGTCAGCGCAGCCCATCAAGCAAGGCTTTGGCTTCCTTCAGGTCCGCGGTGTCGAAGCCCTCAGTGAACCATTTATAGATTGGCGAGAGCAAACCATAGGCATCGTTGCGCCTTCCTTGATCAGCCCAAAGGCGCGATAGATTGATGGTGGCTAGCAACTCCCAGGACTTGGCCTTTTGGCGGCATGCCACCTCAATCGATCGACGCAAAATTTCCTCGGCGGCTTCTGAGTCCCCTTGTTCGAGAACGACCCGCGCATGTAACAGGAGAGCCCGAGATTCCCACCACCGTTCACCCGTTTGCACACCTAAGGCAAGCCCCTGCTTTAGCTCATCCATGGCGAGTGCGTACTCGCGTACGGTAACGAGAGCCTCGGCATACAGACAATATACAGCCTGCCGAAACATGTGCTGCTCAAGACGGTCCCAAGTCGCAATTCCTTCACGCATTTGGTCAAGGCCTGCGTCTGTCTGCCCCTGCTTCACCATGGCCCATCCGCCAAAAACTTGCGCACCCGCCCCGGTGTATACTAATTGCCGTTCACTACTCAGGTGCCACAGCTCGTCAGCCGTCGGCCAAGTAGCACGTTCATCACCACGTGCTGCGTGATATAGACAAACATTAAAAAGCGCGTATGCCAGGGTGGATGCGTGACCCATGCGGCGGGCATGCTGCAGGGCCTGTGCCGCATGGCCATGGGCACAGTCTGGGAAACCAAGAACCCAGGTTATCCCGGCTTTGAGCGAATGGCCGCAGACCGCCGGGTCATGCCCTAAGTATAAGAACGCGTGTTGTTTATGCTTTTCATAATCGTAGATGGCCAAACCTTTATCGACATGCTCGTTTGACGTCTCAAATTCACCCCGCAGCATATGTGTCGGCCAAACCGCATGGTGAGCCTGAAGTAATATCGCCTTGTCACCGGTTGCGCTGGCCACCTCGAACAGCTCATGGGCTACTTGGTCAGCACGATCGAAACGGCCACCCCACATATGAAAAACCCATCTGCCGAAAATAGCCGGTACCAACTCTTGCGAGCTTTCCATCTGACCTGCCAGATCTTCTGCCCGTTCGTAAGTTTCTGCAACCTCGGTCGAACTGCCGCCCTTCACCATCATCAACAGCGGCCCTATATTGGTCAGGATCTTAAGCTCCGTGGCGTTGCGTTCATTGTTCTCGGGTTGCGACGCCAGCAGACCAAGCGCCTTCTGAAAGTGCTGAATTGCCTCAGAATTGCCTGCACTGCGCGTCGCCTGTTGACCGGCAAGCTGCCAATTGGCGATTGCCGGGCCCGCTAGACCAGCCTCGGTGTAGTGATAAGCAAGCAACTCCGGAGCGACAGGTGACGATGCTGATTCCAGCGCTTCCGCCACCCGGGAATGCATTTCACGACGTTTGGCTTTGAGAAGCGACTGGTAGGCAGCGTCCCTAACCAGCGCATGCTTAAAGGAGTAAGTCGACTCCGGCGGAACGCCGCGTCCAAAAATCAACTCCGCATCAATCAGCTGTCTCAGGGAAGTTGTCAGTTCAGCTTGCGGTAATTGTAAAACAGCAGCCAGTAATGCGTGCTCAAACTCTCGCCCGATACAGGCCGCAGTCTGCGCCACGGCTTTTGCTGGCCGCATTCGATCCAGTCGTGCCATCAACGAATCTTGCAGTGAGCTCGGAATGGTCAACCGATCTAAACGACCATCCGACAAATAGGCGGAGTCGGTTTCACGCAGCTGGCCGGACTCGAGGAGGGTTTTGGTCAACTCCTCAACAAACAACGGCACGCCATCGGTCCGAATCGCAATTTCATCGAGCAATTCAGGCGGCAGTTTCTTGCCTTTGGTAATGCGCTGCACAATGCCATTTACTTGCTCCCGACCTAAGCGATTCAGTGTCAAGCGGGTAACAAGCGGGTGTCCTCCGAAACCGTTCTTAAAGGTCGGTCGGGCTGTCACCAACACCATAATTTGGAGTGCATCGATATGGTCCAGAATCAGTTCAATGAATTCCAAAGTAGTCGGGTCAATCCAGTGGGCGTCTTCCAGTACAAGTAGCACGGGTGTTTTGCCGGCCAGCCCCGTGAGTTGGGCGAGCAATGCCTCCAAGGTGCGCGAGCGTCGCTGTGCCGGTAATAGATCCAGCGTGTCGTACCGCGCCTCGGCCAATTCGCCCAAGCCCAGCAGGCCACCGAGCAGAGGTGCAGCGAGCGAAATATCGTCCTGGGCCTGGTGCAACAGCATCTCGAGTTTGTCCAGCTTTTTTTCCGGTGTATCCCCCATCCCAAAACCGGCCGCCAGGTTAAGATGCTGAATCGCTGGGTACAGCAGTGAGTCGGTATGATGAGGGGAGCACTGGAAGCTAATTCGCAGGTATTCCTCTCTTGTCAAGGAATCCACCAGCGCGCGCACAATTCGCGACTTGCCGATTCCAGCCTCACCCGTCAGCACGACCATTTGCCCTTCACCTGCTTTCGACTTGCGCCAACGATCTACCAACAACGCCAGCTCGTGATCTCGCCCGATCATGTTGGCCATCTCTTTGTCCTGCCCGGCGGCAAACCGTGTTTCGACCAGTCGTTCGCCGCGAACCGCAAATACGTGGACCGGCTCTGCAATGCCTTTGAGATTCTGCCCGCCGAGTGGGTCCAGTTCAAATAACTCTCCGAGCAAGCGCCGGGTACTATCACTGATCAGTACGGCTCCCGGTTCGGCCAATCCCTGCAATCGCGCCGCGAAATTCGGCGTCTCGCCCATGGCTAGATTCTCCTGGCGATCGTCGCCACCCATCTCTCCCACTACTACCGGCCCCGTGTGGATGCCGATACGCACCGACAGTCGTACTGCGTAGTCAGCCTCCAAGCGGGCATTCAAATTTACCATTTCTTGGGAAATACCTATACCCGAGTACGCGGCTCGCTGTGCATCGTCTTCATGGGCTACCGGGTATCCGAAGTAAACGAGCAAACCGTCGCCAAGGTACTGTGCGATGTGGCCGTCAAAGCGCCGTATTATTTCCTCTGCAGTCTTTTGATACGCCCGCACGACTTCGCGCAGATCTTCCGGATCGAGTTGGCCGGACAAGTCGGTGGAACCCACCAAATCACAGAACATAACTGTGAGTTGTCGGCGCTCGGCTTGCGCTTGTTTTGAAGCAGGCAATTCACGTCCCACATCTAATTGCGTTTCGGCCACAGAATTATCGACGTGCGCCTGCAACGCCCGCGCTGCTTTGATCAGCCGAAGTCGATCGCCAGCGCGGGTAATGCCAATGTCCATAAGCGTTTCGTGGTCAAGTTCCGGCAGTATGTCCCATTCAATGGCATTCTCAGCGAACACAGCTGAATACCGACTGAGGCCAAGCTGCTCTAACCACTTTGCGACATCGTTGGACATCGATATGGCTCCTGTTCGAGTTCTAGGGAAATTTATGTATATTTGGACTTCATCCCGTTGGCTTGCGCGTGCACAGCTATAGCCATTTAGGAAGGACAGCTAGGGGTGGACACCGAGTATTGCATTTCTGCGGGAACGTCCGCTACCGATAACGGGCCTTCCGCAGATACTGCATAACAAGTAACTTTACGGATCGGTGTATTATACATTTGTAATGTTATCCATTCATAAAACGGATCGTGTCGCTCCAAAGATATATCGGCAAGATTTTAAACTCGGCTCAATTTGTTATATATTATCATTAATTGTATCAGATAATTCAGTCGTGACTTATTGATGTAATAAACGACGTCCCTTGTTGTTCATGGACCTTCGGATTATTCTAATCACCGAATAGATCTCAAGACTGGTAAACCTGGGCGAAGAAGTCGGCGAATTGCTTAAAATCCGTCGAGGTTCGATTTTCTTGCGTGCGCGGTTCGCCGCTGCCAAACAGCCGGTCATTGATGCCGGCATCGAGCTCAGCCAGCTGCTCTGCCATATCTTTCGCCAAACCTGCCTGCAGCAGCCCATTGATATATTCTTCTCGTGAAAAATGGACATACGGAAGGTCCGGCTTGCCGATCTTCTCTCCGATGATCCGCGTGACCTCTTCCATAGAGATGTCTCGGGGGCCGAGCAGGTCCCTGACGGTCTTTCCAGAAAAGTTGAGCTCGAGTAGATGCTGCGCTGCCACTTCGGCAATATCTTCAGTGGCGATCATCGCAAAAGGCAAATCGCCGCGAATGTGGCCGCCGTTGATGCCCATGTTTTTGATCATGTCAATGTTCATCAACATGTTTTCCATGAAAAACGTGGGACGCAGGTGCAGGATATCGACCGCGTCGAGCTGATTCAGGCGTTGCTCCTGGTCGCGCAACCCCTTGATGGGCCCGGTCTTATCCGACAGGTCTGCTCCGTGACTGCTCAAGTTGACCGCATGGCTGACACTCGACTTTTCGATTGCCGTTGCGATCTGCCGGCCGATTTCGTTTTGGTATTGCCGGAAATCTTGCGCCGCATAGTCCGGCGGTATCATCGCAAATACCGCCTTGGATCCGGAAAATGCTTGCGAAAGAAAATCTGAATCGCCCGCATCACCCACCGCGGCGGTCGCTCCCCTGTCAACAAACGGTTGCAGCCGGTCTGCGGAACGGCCGATGACCTTTACACGCTGGTTTTTTTCCAATAGACGATCGGCCAGTTTGCTGCCGATGTTACCGGTGGCTCCCATTATGGTAAGCATGTAGAATCCTCCATTTTATCAAGATTGCTTCGAAAATGCGTCTTAAGCAGTTTATCGTTGTCGTGATGATCAAACAAATTATTAATCACTCTACGGACGAATACAAGCCGATCGCTTTTCCCGGGCAACTGAGAAACCGGAAAATCATCGTCGATTCCGGATGCAAACATTCATCGGAGGAAAAAAAACCTATAGCATGCAAAAGTAAGATGTACTCATGGCATCTTAATTGTCACTGGCGACCGGAAGGCCCTAACTACCGTTGTTAAGTTAGGGATCGTTCAGGGCACTTAAGTGCTAAATGATCGATTTGAAAATCGCACTTAACGATTGTGGGATTTTCTGAAATATAGGTGTACGCTAGCGAATTGTCGGCCCTGCTGGAAATGTCCGCTGAAGCGGACAACTATTTTTTCAGCTCAAAAATTAGACCATGCTATTTCAGGTTAGATGAACAAAACTAAAATTCCCGGCCATTGTGGGTTTCCCCTATCCAATCTGCAATCTGTAGAAAGTTTGGATTACGTGCCAACGGTAAAATATGAAAAAGCTGGAAATTTATCAGATGTGCTGATGAAATATGAAATTTTGGGATATTGTAGATTTGAGTTAAATTGGCTGAAATTTTATCGCACTAACACTTGGGATATTGTAATTTAATATCACAATCTGTTGCCTATTTGATTTTAACCGGTGGCTGGTGATGATGGGTCAGCTTTTTTGATAATTCGGGTGTGCTGAAGTCTTCCAGAAACTCGAATGTCAGGCTTTCCATGCCGCGGTGGGATGTTTGAGTCGGCACGAGGCCGGGAATAAAGCCTCGATTTTTAAAAGGGCCCAAGAGATCGGCCTCGCGGCTGATGACATGCACGGGTACGGCCCAGACATGGTTTTTTCCGGTTAACTGAACATTGGGCTGGTGGTCTCCCAGGATAATGATAATTGCGGGTTCTTTCACATACTGCTTGATAAATTCAGTTATCACTTTCAACTCATAGCGGATGGATGCCACGTAACCCTCAGCGGCGTCGCTCAAATCAGGCCAGGTGATTGGAAAGGTGATCGTCTCCAGTTTATGATAGATGGCACCATCGCCGATAAGTGACCAATCTTCGATATATGGGGGTTGAAGATGAAAGGGCGCATGGCTGCTGACGAGATTGAATTCGACAAACAGGGGTTGAGTCGAGATCTCCATCTCACGCCGGCGGATAAAATCGATGACATACTGGTCGGGCATGGTTGACCAGCCGTACATCGGTCCCCGGTAATCGAAGTTCCAGGCATAATATTT
>JASJCE010000373.1 GCA_030066155.1 Desulfobacterales bacterium
CATGGTGGCCGTTGCCTTAATGCCGCCATTAATGGTATTTGGACTTCTTGTCGGTGACGGTAACTTCCAGACAAGCCTCTCAGCCCTTTTGCTGCTGGTGACCAACGTGGTATGCGTAAATATATCGGGTGTGGCAATGTTTCTATATCAAGGGGTTCGGCCCAACAGATGGTGGGAGGCTAAAAAGGCTAAAAAACAGACACGTATTGCAATTGCGGTCTGGACGATCCTATTGGTTGTGCTCGCCATTTTGATTCATATAGAGTTCGGATGATTGGCCTAACTCCCTTCATCATTCCACAATTTAGCTTTGATGGTCTCGTAAAAAGTCAAAATTCTCAAACTTTGACGGCGTAACCTATTGAAAATACTGACGGCGAAAATTATTTTTTGCGCTTTTTGCGCCTTTTCGCGGCTATATCAGCTTTAATTAAAGTTAAATCCTCCGGGATGCAGCAAAGCGGGTTCCCCGTGGCTCTGATTAGTTGCCAATTAATCCTGCCACTCGGTTTCATGCAAAATTCAGTTTACAGGTACGTTACAGTAACGTACTTCAAATTCGATCGATAATATCGTAACGACGTGCCAAATACCAAAATCCCGTCAATTAATCAACTTACGAGGCCGTCATTACTGACTAAATAAATATCGGTATTTTGAGAGTGACAGAAGGGAAGTAGGTATGGATCATGGCTCTCGGGTCAGCTCGCGAAGTTCTTCCCACTTCATTGTGATTCGCAGGGAGGCTTTGCGCATGGCGGCAAGACAGGCCTTTTTATTCATTTGCTCGCTGCGCTCCGGCTCTTCAAGGCGAACCAGCAAAAAACGGCCTTCCGCCTGCCGTTGGATGTCGAACACATCCCCGGGTCGCCCACCCGGCAAGAGGATCCGCTTTTTGGTATCGACTTTGTTTGCGCTCATGGTGGGAATATCCCACATTGTTAATCTCTTATCAAGACCTCATATTCTTTTGATCTTGTCCGCAGTGTGCGAAAACAGCAAGCTTCGCGCCACGGAACTTCATCTCTGTGAAAAGATTTAGAAAGGAGAATTTACCATGAAACAGAACGAATTTACACGGCGCACATTCTTACGTCATGCTTGTTGCGGTACACTGGGTCTGGCGGGAAGTTTAGCCCTGCAGCCGGCTCTCGCGGCAGAGGGCAAGAAAACGACCCTCACCCCGGATCAGGCACTTGCTAAGTTGAAAAAGGGCAACGCCGATTCTCTGTCGGAAAAAGTGAAGGTACTGCCGCGAGGTCACGAGCGGCGGATGGAAATCGCTCTCAATCAGACGCCTTTCGCGGTGCTGGTCGGCTGCTCGGACAGTCGGGTGCCGCCTGAATTGCTGTTCGGAACGAGGCTGGGCGAGCTGTTTATTGTTCGCAATGCCGGAAACACGGTCGATACGGTGGCGTTGGGCAGCATCGAGTACGGCGTTTTGGTGCTTGGCGTGCCGCTGATTGTGGTCCTTGGACACGAACGGTGCGGCGCCGTCCAGGCGGCGCTCGAGGTGGTGCAGGCCGACGCCTCCTTCCCGGGCAGCATCGGCCAGATGATTGAACCGATCATCCCGGCCGTTCTCAAGGCCGCTCGTGCCGGTAATCTCAAGGGAGAGGATCTCCTCGATGCCGCCGTAAAGGCGAACGTGCGGCGAACCGTCGAGCGGCTTCGTAATTCCGAGCCTTCGATCATCGAGCCGCTGCGCGCCGGCAAACTAAAGATTGTTGGTGCGCATTACGACCTCGACGAAGGCAAAGTAGACTTTTTCGAGGTGTAGCTTTGATCGCAACCGTTTTTACTACGCCATCGGGTATTGCATTACTGACACGTTGAGATTTCGGGGCTTAATCTTGCGTTCTTCAGTTGATTTTTTATAAGCCTGTATAGCACCGGCATTAGCGCATTTAGGCCCTTAACGGGCTTTTTCTGACAACAGGTTGTCAGAACTAAAATGGTTTCCCCGCTTACGCTTCGCTTCAGACGGGATCGTAGACAGGTTTCAGTGTTCAGGTTTCAGGATTTCGCGATCCGCCTTCCTGACACCCGAAACCTGACACCTGACACCTAAAATTTATGTGGTTGGTCGGTTTACGATTTTGCTGCACCGCAGGGGCCCCTTTTTCCGAGCGTCGTCTCGGAAAAAGCTTAGTACCTAATTTATTGATATCAAATCATGTTTGCGAAGGATTTGAGTATTGATAACAGAGGTGAATTTAGATCGATAGAATACCTCAATTATTCAATATTCAATAATCAATATTCATTTCCGGCTCAGCCGGTTTGGGTTTCAGGGCTACAAATTTAGGAATTGAGGGATTAAGGAATTTAGGGCAAGTAATTCAGGAATTGCGAATTCAGGAATTTAGGAAAGAATAATTTAGGAATTTAGGAATTGTGAATTTAGGAATTTATTGGAATTCTGACTGTTTTAAATGATTTATCCTTTAATCCCTCAATTCCTCAATCCCTGAATCCCTCAATCGTTTACCGCCTCAATTCCTTAATCCCTCAATTCCTCAATTGGTAGCTGTTGACACCTGAAGCCATTTATATCTGAGGAACACTGTCAAAATATAAGTGGAGATTTAAAGTGGATAATTCAATATTCAGTCTGGATGGAAAGGTTGCGATAGTTACGGGGGCCAGCCGTGGGCTCGGTCAATACTTTGGCAGGGCCCTGGCCCGGGCCGGTGCTGATCTGGTGATTACCAGCCGTCAGATTCAAGCATTGGGTGAATTCAAAGCGGAAGTTGAATCCCTGGGGCGTCGTGCTTTGCCCCTCCAGCTGGATGTTCGGGAATACGACAGCATCCGGCAGATGGCTGCTCGTGTTCAGGAACATTACGGCCGGATCGACATCCTGGTGAACAATGCCGGCTGCAATGTCCGCAAACCCGGTATCGAAATCACCTGGGAGGATTGGAATCTGGTACTGAACACCAATCTGCGGGGTACCTTTTTTGTGGCCCAGGCCGTGGCGAAGCACATGATTGCCCGTCAATACGGCCGCATTATCAACATCGGTTCCGTGACCAGTGTATTCGGTTACGCCGGTCTGGCACCTTACTGTGCCAGCCGTGGGGGCGTAAAGCAGTTGACCATGTCGCTGGCCGATGACTGGGGCAAATTCGGAATTACCGTAAATTGCCTGGCACCCGGCTGGTTCAGAACCGACCAGAACCGGGAGATGTATGAAGATCATGATTGGCTGGAATATTTAATCGATCGCATACCCCTTAAACGCCCCGGTGCCCCTGACGACCTGGCAGGAACCGTCGTCTTCCTGGCTTCGGATGCCAGCGAATACATTACCGGTCAAACGATACTGGTCGACGGCGGAATCAGCACCGGTGCAACGCGGGCACTACCGCGGGAGAAAGGCTAGAAGTGGTTTCAGGAAAATTCTTCAACCCCAATTGAAGGGCAAAGGGTAACCCAAACCGAAAGGAGGTCATTATGAAATGGCAAAAACTGTTTTCTTTGATTGTGGTCTTGACTTTGGTTTTTTCTGTGGGTTTAGCCGCCGTCTCCGCCGCCGACTACCCGAAGCGTCCCATTACGTTGATTTGTCCCTGGGGTGCCGGTGGCGGGACTGACGCCGTATCCCGGATTATCGCTACTCTCCTAAAAAAAGACCTTGGGGTGCCGGTTAATGTGGTCAACCGCACCGGGGGAAGCGGTGCAGTGGGCCACACGGCTATGGCCACCGCAAAACCGGACGGCTATACGATTGGGATGCCCACAGTCGAAATCACCATGATGCACTGGATGGGGCTGACCAAGATTACTTACAAAGACATGACGCCAATTGCCATGGTAAATTTTGATCCATCCGGCATCAACGTCCGTACGGATTCCCCCTGGCAGACCTACAAGGATCTTGAGATGTATGTGCGTGAAAACCCCGGTAAGCTGAAAGATTCCGGTACCGGTCAGGGTGGGATTTGGCATTTGGCGATGGCAGGCTGGATGAAGGCGATCGGGCTGTCACCGGATGCCATTAAATGGATACCGAGCAAAGGTGCCGCGCCGGCACTGCAGGATCTCATGGCGGGCGGCATTGAAATGAGTACATGTTCTCTGCCTGAGGCTGCCACGCTCATTGACGCCGGAAAGGTTCGGCCCCTGGCAATCATGGCCTCCCAGCGTGACCCGAAGTTTCCGGATGTACCAACGCTAAAGGAATTGGGTATTAACTGGACCTGTGGCGCGTGGCGGGGTATTGCGGCGCCCAGGGGCACACCCAAAGAAATTGTCGCCGTACTCGAAAAAGCGATTGCGAAAGTCGTTGCGAGCGACGAATTCGTGAAGTTTATGAAAAACAGAGGCTTCGGTATCTATTATCTCAACACAGCTGAGTTTTCAAAGGCCCTGGCGCAAGCCGACAAGGACAACGGTGAGATTATGAAAGCCGCCGGAATAGCGAAATAGTGTAATGAGGTTTCAGGTTTCAGGTTTCGGGTGTCAGTGCCGAAGCTTTTCTGAAAAGCGGTCAGTCTAATTTAAACGCAACTGATAAGATCTTAATTGGGTTAAATCCTGGCACCTTATTCCTGAAGACCGATATTTTGAACCTCCAAATAACTATCGTCAAAATGTCCCTGTCTATGTTGTGGGAGCGGTTTGTAACCGCGATTAAATCGAACGGGCGATCTTCTGAAATCGTGGTTGAAAACCACTCCCACCTGACAGTAACTTCGACCGAGAAGTGATAGAATTCCTTTATTCTTCATTCGCCAATCGACATTCGCCATTCCAAGGGGGGACCGATTCATGCGCGTGAGTAACACTGTTATTGGATTGTCTTTGATCATTTTCGCTGTCGCTGTACTTGTGCATGTACAAAGCTTTCCGGAACTGGACGCCGGTTATCCGGGACCGGCTCTGTTTCCCAGTGTCCTTTCCGTGCTTTTTATTTTTTGTGGAATCGGTCTCATCTTTCAGGGTATCCGCAGCAAAGAGAATGTTCTGAAACTGGACATTGGATCGGTCAGTATCGCAGGCTGGATCAATATTGCCTTCGTACTCGGTGCGGTTGTTTGTTACATTTTTTTCTCCGATTTTTTTGGCTTTCTCATCTTTTCGTTTGTCATCCTGCTGATCCTGATGAAATGGCTCAGGGTCAGCACGGTTTTAAGTCTGGTAATGTCGGCCGGAGTGACCCTGGCCATTTATCTGTTGTTTGCCAAAATCCTTCTCGTACCCCTGCCCTGGGGCCTCTGGGGTTGGTAGCAAGGTGGAAAATATCATAACCGCCATATCTTTGATCGTCCAGCCGTATGTGTTGATGGTGATCTGCATATCCGCTCTATACGGACTTTTTGTCGGTGCCATTCCCGGACTGACAGCTACCATGGCCACAGCGTTGCTTGTGCCGGTTACGTTTTTTATGGATCCGGTGCCGGCATTGGCTGCCATCGTGACCATGGAAGCCATGGCGATTTTTGCCGGTGATATTCCGGGCGCTCTGGTGCGAATTCCCGGCACCCCGTCTTCGGCAGCCTACGTTGAAGAATCCTACGCGCTGACCCAGCGCGGCAAGGCGGGCTATGTATTGGGAGTAGACGTCTCGGTCGCTGCGATTTGCGGCCTGATGGGGGCGATTATTCTGATCCTGTTGGCCCCGATGCTCGCGGAAGTGGCAATGCAGTTCACATCGTTCGAATACTTCTGGTTGGCCTGTATTGGTTTGAGCTGTTCAGTACTGGTGAGCAAGGGATCTCTACTTAAAGGCCTTGTTTCCTTATTGATCGGACTTATGATGACGACAGTCGGGGTGGATATTACGCTGGGTTATCCTCGATTCACGTTTGGTATTACCGATTTTTTAAACGGTTTTACATTCATCCCGGCCATGATCGGTATGTTCGGGGTCTCCGAGGTCATGCGAAATGTATCCACCGAAGACAGCAACTACAATACCGTGGCCGTTCAAACAAAGAGAATGTTTTCGGGGGTGCTGACAACGATAAGAAAGTATAAACTGAATGTCGGGCGTGCCGGTCTGATTGGTACGTTTGTCGGCATACTCCCGGGTGCCGGGGCGGATATCGGTGCCTGGATAGCTTACGCGGTCAGTAAAAAGTTTTCCAGGGAGCCTGAAAAATTCGGAACCGGTCATATTGAAGGCATCGTAGATGCCGGTACTGCCAATAATGCCGGGCTGGGCGGTGCATGGGTGCCGGCCCTGGTTTTTGGAATACCGGGCGATTCCATCACCGCCATCGTAATCGGCGTATTGTTCATGAAAGGCCTTCGGCCGGGGCCGATGATTTTTCAACAAACACCGGAAATTTTGTATGCGGTTTATGTCACATTCATTCTAGCCAACCTTATTTTAATCCCTTTTGGGATCATGGCGATAAAAGCCGGCAGCCAGATGCTGAAGATACCGCGCAACATGCTGATGCCGGCGATATTGATGTTTTGCATCGTCGGGTCCTTTGCGATCAACAACACAACATTTGACGTCGGGGTAATGCTGGCCTGTGGCATATTGGCCTATTTCATGGAAGCCAATGATATACCGGTGGCTCCGGCAATTCTCGGAATTGTGCTCGGCCGTTTGCTGGAAGACAGCTTTATGGTATCCATGATCAAAAGTGACTGGGACCTCACCATTTTCTTTCAGCGTCCGGTGAGCGCGATACTGGGTGTCATTACAATTGTTCTCTGGAGTGGTCCGTTTATTGCTGTATTTCGTAAATGGCGAATAGATAGAAAGGGCAAAACAGTGGGAACCCGGAAAGGTTAGAAAAAGCAACTTGAGAAAAAAAGAGATAAAAGCTCGTAAGTTGGTAAGCTCCTGAGTTCTTAAGCAACATAGGGCAGGACTGAGGTCTGGGTGGTGGGGACTGAGGAAGGGTGAAGATAAGAAGATAGCACGAGCGTTTCACTCGACAAGCGGAACTGAAGTCCTTAAGGAGCGCTTGATTCGAGATGACTGATAAGGTACTCAATTTACTATGCCCTCTGCGCTCTGCGCTATGCTTCGTGAGCTAAGAATATAAATCAGTCTTATTCATTTCAACTATGAACTATCAGCTATGAACTATAAACTTTCATCTATCAGCTATGAGCTATTAGCTGATCGCGGTAGTGTCCACTAATCAACTAATCAACCATTCGACTAATCAACTAATAATCCAGTCAAACTGAGGAACATTAAAATGAGTACAACAAAACCAATTACCATTCGTCTTAACCGTGCTGATAACGTGATTGTATCACGCGTTGACATAAAATCCGGAACAGAGATTCCGGAGGAAAAGATCA
>JASJCE010000374.1 GCA_030066155.1 Desulfobacterales bacterium
CCCATTCACCGATTCAACCATTCGACTAGTTTATGCCGGTCGTGTCATATATCAAAATGAGAATTGAGTAAAGGGAAGAATTTCACCTTTCAGCCTGAAGATCAACTGATTGCTCAATGGTAGCTGGCCTTTCAGCGGGAGACAATCGAATAGCTTAATTGACATGAAATAAAATTTACGCTAACTCTCTAGCCCCAACAGGAGATCCCATGTCAAATTCCGAAATCTGTTTTATGACCGCAACCGAAATGGCCGAACGTATCCGTACCCGGGATCTGTCCTGCCGCGACTTCATGGAAGCTCACCTGAATCAGATCGATCGCATCAACCCGATGGTCAACGCCATCGTCACCCGGGTACCGGCGGAGCAGGCCATGGACCAAGCCGCTGCAGCGGATGAAGCCCTGGCTAGGGGCGAAGCGGTCGGTCCACTGCATGGTCTACCCATCGCCCACAAGGACCTGGTGCCCAACAGTGGTATGCGCACCACCTGGGGCTCGCCCATCTATAAAGACTTCATTAAAGACAGTGTGATCTGGAATATCGAGCAGGGACAAGTGCTCACCGGTCCCCGGATCGGCCGCGCAGAAAAAAAACGCACAGAGCTGTATCATCGTGTTCGAGAATTTATGGAAACCCATGAATTCCTGGTCTGCCCGGTCAACCAGGTCCCCCCCTTTGACGTCAATCAGCAGTGGATCGAAGAAATAAACGGTGTCAAAATGGCGTCCTATATCGACTGGATGCGATCCTGCTACTACGTTACCATCACCGGTCTGCCGGCCATCTCCGTGCCATGCGGCTTCACCCCCGAGGGATTGCCGGTGGGCATGCAGATCGTCGACCGCCCCAATGCCGAATTCAGCGTGCTCCAGCTGGCTCACGCGTTCGAATGCGCCACGGGATTTTGGAAACAACGACCGGCGGTGGTAATGTGAGGTTGGCGCATCAGTAAAGAAATCTAAAAGCCAGTAAGACCGGGAAAGCTAGTTAATTTCTGAAATTCCAAATTTCAAGCACCAAATTACAAATAAATCTCAAATACCAATGCTCAATGACCAAAACCACAGCGTCAGTTATATCGCAGCATTGAACAGATGCTCATAAATCATAGCTTTACAGCTACAGCAAGATTAAATGTTTTGAATTTTGAATTTGGATCATTGGATTTTATTTGGGATTTGTTATTTGTTATTTGGAATTTTGATCATTAATTGATTACCCGAGAGCATGGCCGCATTGTCATGAAGATCAGTTGTCTAATCACCAAACGATGCTGATTGACTTAAACTGCACTTTGTGGCATAAATAGCACACTTCGCAACTGCAGCAGACGCTGCAAATTCGCTTGGATATCAGGGGTGATTCCGATGGACAATAAGGTCTATATCGTTCAGTGCAAAAACTACGATGAAGTCGACGACCGGATGACGGCCCTGTTGGATCTGATGGGGGGTATCGGGCAGTTCGCAAAAACCGGCGAACGCATCGTTCTCAAGGTAAATCTGCTGCGCAGGGCCAAACCGGAAGCGGCGGTTTGCACCCATCCGGCAGTCGCAGCTGCGGTGGCCGGCATGGTTAAAAAAGTAGGTGCCTCGGCCGTCATTGCCGACTCTCCCGGCGGAGGGTATCAATACAGCGAAAAATCGCTGAACAAGATATATCGCACCAGCGGGATGGAGCAGGCTGCCCGTCAAGCCGGGGCCGAACTCAATCTGGACACCACCTCGAGACCGGTTTCCCATGCCGAAGGTGTGTTGACCAAACATTTTGACATCATCACACCGGTATACGAGGCCAATGCAGTGTTCAATCTCTGCAAAATGAAAACCCATGTGTTTACCATGATGACCGGCGCCGTAAAAAATATTTTCGGCGTCATCCCTGGATTACTGAAGCCCGGCTACCACGCTAAACTTCGGGATCCCAAGCGTTTTGCCGCTATGCTGCTCGATCTGTCCCAATATATCTCACCGCGGTTGTCGATTATGGATGCCATTGTTGCCATGGAAGGCGATGGTCCCGGCGCCGGAAATCCCAGACCGGTTGGCCTGTTGATCGGTTCCAGGAATCCCCTGGCGCTGGATGTGGTTGCCGGCGAAATAATGGGGATGGACAGAAATGCCAATTCGATTATCATTGCGGCCGCGCAAAGGGATCTGCAGCCTAACCGTATTGAGGATATCGAGATCATCGGAGCCGATCTGGACGACGTTAAGGTGCCGGACTTCAAGCCGCCTCAGCTTTCTCCCGGGGACTTTGGTTTGGATCCCATGCCCTGGCACCAGCAGCTGCTGCAGCCCCACTTCAAAAGCGCATATACGGTCAGACCCAAGGTCATCTGGGATCGATGCATCGCCTGCGGTACCTGCATCGTGGGCTGCCCCATGGAAGCCATTCGATTGGTTGACGAACGAGCATTTATCGACGACGATAAATGCATCCGCTGTTATTGCTGCCACGAAGTCTGTCCCGAAGAGGCCATCGCCCTGCACAAAAGCTGGCTGTATCAGCTCTTGAATCGTAATTAATCCGCCCCCAAAAATAAATCTTTTCCATTTTACTATTGATTGCGCCTCTCACTGACAGACAGGATCTGGAGGCAGAAGAGCGGTTATCCGAGAAGATTTATTTAAATCCCAAATCACAATATACAAATCTCAAATAAATCCCAATATCCTATTATTCAAATTCGAAACATTCAGAGCACATCAACACGAAGCGGTGAGGATTTTTGGAAATTGGGATTTCGAATTTGGAAATTGTTTGTTATTTGTATTTTGGTGCTTGGAATTTTGTCAAATCAATAAATGAACACCAGGATTTCCCCCGTAGTTGCTCCTATCAATCATTAAAGAACCTGAAACTCCGCCAGCATCTTCTCCGCGGCGGATATGGGATCGATTCGGCGGGCTTTGAGATCGGCGATCAGCGTTTTGAAGGAAATTGTGTTTTGGGCGATGCTGAAGATGCGGTCTGCGGCCTTTTCCATAACCAGCTGGCGAAAAAACTGATATTCCCACTCAAAGTTGTGGCTCACAAACTGCCCACTGTCCATTAGAAACTGACGGTGGTTCCAGAAGGCATCTGCCAGTTCAACGATCCCCTCTTTCTTTATGGCTGCGGTTTTCAAGACCGGAGGCTGCCAATCCGTCTCAGATCTATTCGCCAGGTGAAGCATGCCTTCCAGCTGTTCGACAACCTCATCGGCACCGGATAAATCCGCTTTATTAACGATGAACACGTCCCCGACCTCGAGCAGACCGGCCTTCATCGCCTGGACATCATCCCCCATCCCGGGCAGGCTGACAACCGCCGTCGAATGTGCAAATTGGGCGACCTCAACCTCATCCTGACCGACTCCCACGGTTTCAATGATCACAACCTCATATCCCATGGCATCGAAGACCAGGACGGTCTCCCGCGCCGTTGCGCTCAAACCGCCGAGTTGGCCGCGGGTTGCCATCGATCGGATGAAAACGCCGTCATCGTCGATGTGCCGGCGCATCCGGATGCGGTCGCCCAGCAAGGCACCGCCGGAAATGGGGCTGGTTGGATCGATGGCCACGACGGCAACCCGCAGCTTTCTAGCCCGAAACTCAGTTATCAGGCAATTTACAAGGGATGATTTACCGGACCCGGGCGGTCCCGTAATACCGATAACGAATGCCCGGCCGGTGTGAGGATAAAGCTGCTTCAGCATCTCGATCCCGGCGCTGTGCCCTTCTTCCAGCAGCCGGATCAGCCGGGCTCCCGCCAGTTGATCCCCGCTGATGGTCAGTGGGACTAAATTCTGCGATTTCAACAGCAATCCTCCTATCTTGCGCCTTTCCGGCAACTCGCTTTATGGGTCACCCCATAGGTGTTTAAAACTTAATTACCTCGACCGGATGTATTCAGGTTTCGGGTGTCAGGTTTCAGGTTTCAGGAAAAGATTTCGATCCATTTGATCAAAGGTGTTCATATATGAGATTGTCTTTCTCCGGCGCTGGACTTTGGTTCAATACCAAATAAGGTTCATAAATATGGAAAAAAGCGTTATCGAATTGCAACGCTTTGATTCGAAAACTGGATCAACCGCAACCTGCTTATGACAACCGTTATAAATAGTCAAGAATTCCATATATTTCAGGGCGCACCGGTATGTCTGTCCAAAATCTTATTTTGATTCGGCTGCCCTATTTTTCTCTTGACTAAACCTCGACGTAGCTAATATATAGCTATAAAGTAAATATTCAAAATCTTAAGTTCAGCAGGGCTTTGACAGGTATTTGATGGAAAAACCCACAATTTGCAATGAAAAGGAGAGTTCCGATGGCCGATTTAAGCTGGTTGCCAAGAGAGTCAGGCATCAAGGACCATTTTCTCTGGGGCGATGAACATTTCTCGACTGAAGCCCCCGGTGTCATCTTCGAAAAAAAACCCATCCTCGATCCCCAGGGAAATCCGGTGGATGATCTCTATTCCGCCTGGATTACATTGAATAACCCCAAACAATACAATTCTTACACAACTGAAATGGTCAAAGGTGTGATTGCCGGTTTTCAGCGTGCATCAGCGGATGCATCTGTCGTGGCTGCCGTTTTCACCGCCATGGGAGACAAGGCGTTCTGCACCGGCGGCAACACCAAGGAGTACGCCGAATACTATGCCGGCCGGCCACAGGAATACGGATCCTATATGGACCTCTTCAATGCCATGGTAGACGCCATATTAACCTGCAAAAAGCCGACAATCTGCCGGGTCAACGGCATGCGGGTCGCCGGGGGTCAGGAAATCGGTATGGCCTGTGATAATACGGTTTCAAGCGACTTGGCGATTTTCGGACAGGCCGGCCCCCGACACGGCTCGGCACCCGACGGCGGCAGCTCTGATTTCCTGCCCTGGATGCTGCCCATGGAGCTGGCCATGTGGAATTGCGTTTCCTGCGAGATGTGGAGCGCCTATAAAATGAAGCACCTGGGGCTGATATCCAAATGCGTACCGGTTATCAAAGACGGTGAAAATTGGCTGCGCAATCCAGCCGTCGTCACCGACAAGTATATCGATGACGGTGAGATTGTTTACGGCGAGTTCAAAGGTGGTGAAGCGGCCAAAAAGGCGAGAGAAGTCATCAAAAACGCCGCGACGGATTTCGAGATGCTCAATGCAGAAGTCAACAAAATTCTGTGGACCTACACCAATCTTTTTCCGGGATGTCTCATAAAAAGCGTGGAAGGCATTCGACTGAAAAAGAAATTTTTCTGGGATCAAGCCAAAACCATCAACCGCCACTGGCTGGCCGTCAATATGAATGCTGAAGCCTACCTGGGCTTTTCGGCCTTCAACACCAAAAAAATAACCGGACAGGATGTGATCGATTTTATCGAATTTCGCCGCCTGCAGGCGCAGGGTGCAGCGTTTGACGCCGAATTCATGGCGGCCGTATTGGGTAAGCCCCAGAAGTAGTTATTGGTTATTAGTTATTCGTTATTGGTTATTGGTTAGGGTATCATTTTAATCGATTAAGCGAGAAATTGCCGGATCAGGTCCAATCAACCAATCAGCTAGTCAACCAATCAACAAAAGCCAACAACGGAGGAGATATGCTACTTGAAGGAAAAAATGCCTTGGTCACCGGCGGCTCCCAGGGAATCGGGGCTGCCGCTTCCCTGGAACTGGCACGCGAGGGTGCCAATGTCTGTCTCACCTATCGCAAACATGAGGACGAAGCCCGAAAATACGCCGAAGAAATCCAACAGATGGGCCGCAAAGCGTTGCCCTTGCAGTGCGACATTGCGTCATTTGCCGATGCCGAGCGGGTCGTGAAGGCCGCCCTGGAAGAATTCAGCAGCCTTGAGATCCTGGTCAACAATGCCGGAATGAACTGGGACGGCGTCAGCTGGAAGATGACCGAGGAACAATGGGACCGGGTGCTGGAAGTCAACCTCAAAGGCTACTTCAACTTTACCCGCCAGGTGGCACCGGTTTTCAAGGACCAGAAATACGGTAAAATCATCAACGTTACGTCAATCAACGGGTTGCGCGGCAAGTTCGGCCAAACCAACTATTCCGCCTCAAAAGCCGGCATCATCGGGTATACCAAGGCGCTGGCCAAGGAACTGGGCGCCTTTGGTGTCAATGTCAACGCCGTTGCACCCGGCTTGATCGAAACCGCGATGCTGAAAGAATCCGAAGCCAGAGACAAAATTGTCGATATGGCCATGGGTGAAAGTGCCCTGAAACGGGTCGGCCAGCCCGAAGATCTGGCCTACCTGGTGGCGTTTCTGTCATCGGACAAGGCCAAGCACATCACCGGTGAAATCGTCAAGGTTGACGGCGGACAGTACATTTGAATGACGAATGTCGATTGACGAATGACAAATGAAGGATGCTATCCTTTTTGAACCCTGAACCTTGCTTGTGGGGTCGTAGCGCGAAGCGCGAAGACCCAAACCCTGAACACTGAACACTGATCCCTAAACCTTGGCCGTTAACCCCGAACCTGGAACAGGCTAAAAAGATGAAAATTCGTATGAATTAGATTAGGAGAAAAGATATGAGTAAAGTTGCCATTATCGGTGTCGGACAGAGCACGTTTGTGCGATCATACCCGGGGTCCATTCGGGAATTGGCTTTCGAAGGTTTCAGGGAGGCTGTGGCCGACGCCCAAATCACGGCCAGAGATATCGGCGCTTCGGTCATATGTTCAGCTCCCGAATACGACAAACAGCGGTCGCCGGCGGGTGTGTTTGCCGAATATCTCGGACTTAACCCGCAGCCCACTTTTTATGTGGAGAGTCTGTGCTCATCCAGCAGCATGGGGGTGCGGCTGGCCTATTCGCTGATAAAATCAGGGCTGCACGACGTTGTGGCCGTCATCGGATTCCAGAAAATGTCGGAAATATCCTCCTCCGAGTCACAGGAAAGAATGGGCCGCGGAGCGGATATTCAGTGGGAAAGCCCGTTCGGCACCATGATGCCGGCTTATTATGCCATGTATGCACGGGCGCACATGGAAACGTACGGCACCAGTCCGGATGATCTGGCCCTGATCCGGGTAAAGGCGGCGACCTATGGTCAGCTCAATGATCGGGCGGTTTACCGCAAGCCGGTTACCTTCGACATGTTTACGGACCCCGAAAACCGAATGGCCGGACCGGTGGCCAGTCCGCTGCGGGTCGGTGACTGCTGCGCCAATGCCGACGGCAGTTCCTGCATCATCGTCGCCAGTGAAGAAAAGGCCCGGGCCCTGTCCCAGAAACCGGTCTGGATCATGGGATTGGGGGCGGCAAC
>JASJCE010000375.1 GCA_030066155.1 Desulfobacterales bacterium
GGCTATTATTCGGCCTATCAGGGGAAATGGCACCTCCATGCACAGTTACACGAGCATTTTCCCCCCGGAAAACCGCTCCAACTGGTTGGATACGAGACCATGGATAAATACGGATTCTCCGACTTCACGGGGATTGGCGACGTCGTCGGAGATACGCTTGGGGGATACCATACCGATCAGTTCGTCACCGCGACCGCCCAAGCCTGGCTGAGGCGCAGGGGCAAAACCCTGAATGACGATGGTCAACCCTGGTTCATGGCCCTCAATCTGGTTAACCCTCATGACGTCATGTTCTATGACACCGACGAACCGGGTCAAAAGGCGCAGGGTGATCCCAAACCGATGATGCCGATCAATCGCGATCCGGACGATAAGATCTACAAAAAGAAGTGGGATATGCCGCTCTCGCCCAGCCGCAAACAGGCCTGGGATAAACCGGGACGCCCCAGAGCCCACTATGAATATCAGAAGGCAAACGGCTTGCTGACCGGCGTCATTCCCAACGAAGACCAACGCTGGCGCAAATTGCAGGACTACTATTTCAACTGTATCAGCGATAACGACCGTTCAGTGGACACCATGCTCACCGAACTCGACAATTTGGGCATGATGGATAACACCATCATTATTTTTACCGCCGACCACGGCGAGCTCTGCGGCGCCCATGGGATGTCCTGTAAGGGCGCGACCGCCTTCCGGGAACAAAACAATGTGCCCTTCATCCTGTATCACCCGGACATGCCGGGCGGAAATAAGTGCAGGGCAGTCACCTCCCATCTGGACCTTGTACCCACAATTCTGTCCATGACCGGGGCTGATAAAAAACAGAAAAAGGAGGTGGCCGACAGACTGCACGGCTATGATGTGTCGCCGCTGTTGGAAAACCCCTCAAAAGCCTCCCTGGATGCCATCCGTAACGGCGCCCTATACTGCTTCAGCATGTGGTCTTACATGGATGCCGATTGGCTGAAAAAAATCCTGGATGCAGCTAAAGCAAAGAAAAAACTGACCAAGGAAACCGTTCCCAAGCCGGATATAAGAAAGCGCTCCGCCATTCGAACCGTGTTTGACGGACGCTATAAATACAGCCGATACTTCAGTATTACGGACCACAACCGCCCGACGACCGTGAAGCAGATTTTTGAAGCCAATGACGTCGAGCTGTTCGACCTAGTAAAAGATCCGCATGAAATGAACAATCTGGCCCTGGACAGAACGAAACAAGATGTCCTTCTCGCCATGAACGACAAGCTCAACCGATTGATCGATAACGAGGTGGGCAAGGACGACGGCTCCCATCTGCCCGATCTTGAGGGAGTGAATTGGGCCTTTGAACGATTTGACCCGTAAAGGTTAGCTTCTATGGCCTATGTTAGGCACTTAACAGGCTTTAGCTGACACCATGTTATCAGGAAATAAAGGTTTCAGGTGTCAGTGTTCAGGTTTCAGGATTTAGCAAGTCGTTTACCTGACGCTGACATCTCAACCTCGCGTGACTGTACAACCGGCGGAATTGATGCCCTGCAGGGGCCAATTATTTAGAGCAAGGTCTTGAAAAATGAGTTTTAGCTTGATCATCTCATTCTTCTACGATCTTCTGGTTGGTGAAATATAAAATTAATTGGTATTCCGCTCAAACGATTAACCAATAACCAATAACTAATAACTAATAACCTCCATTTCAGAGAACCTATGAATTTTCAAGTAATGGCAAAACCTTCCGGGGCATCCTGCAACCTGGGTTGTACGTATTGCTTTTACACGGAAAAGGTAAACCTTTACGGTGGTCCGGCCCCTTACCGGATGCCCCTGGAAGTGCTTGAAAGCTTTATCCGACAATATATCGAATGCCAGGAAACCCTGGAAGTCCAGTTTGCCTGGCAGGGCGGCGAACCCCTATTGCTGGGCGTCGACTATTTCAAGTCGGTAGTGTCGCTTCAGAGAGAATATGCCGGCGGTAAAAAGGTCACCAATACCATTCAGACCAACGGCACCCGGCTGACGGATGACTGGTGCCGCTTATTTAAAGAGCATGATTTTTTAGTTGGACTGAGCATCGATGGCCCACGGAAGTTACATGATAGGTATCGCATCAGGAGAAACGGAAAACCGACATTTGATTCTGTTATGTCGGGATTGACACTGCTCAGGAAGCACAAAGTTTCCTTCAATACCCTCACTGTAGTCAATGACGACAATTCTCGCTGGCCGCTCGAAGTCTACCGTTTTCTGAAGCGGATCGGAGAAGGGCATATGCAGTTCATCCCGGCAGTGGAGCGCCAACCTTATGAAGCGGCCGAAAACCTGGGATTGCGCCTGGCCATTCCACCGCCTAACGGCGATTTGGGCGCAAGCTCCCGGCTCACACCATGGAGCGTATTTCCAGATCAGCTGGCCAACTTTTATATCAGCATTTTTGACGAGTGGTTGCGCCATGATGTGGGCAAAGTGTTTGTGCAATTCTTCGATGTCGCTTTGGGCAACTGGCTCGGGGTGGGCTCCGGACTCTGCCAGTTCTCGCCGATGTGCGGTATGGCAGGAGCCCTGGAACACAATGGAGACCTGTATTCTTGCGACCATTATGTCTATCCCGGTTACAAACTGGGCAACATCATGGAAACGCCCCTGGCGGAACTGATGGAGTCGGCGACTCAACAACAGTTCGGGAGTTCGAAACTGAACAGCTTGCCCGGGTACTGCATGACGTGTGAGGTTCGGCCCGCCTGCCATGGGGACTGCCCCAAGCACAGATTTGCCGAAACCCCGGACGGTGAGCTGGGGTTGAGCTATCTCTGCCTGGCCTACAAAGAGATTTTCAGCCACATGGCCCCATACCTGAAAATCATGGCTGAGCTAATCCAGGCCGGGCGGCCGGTTCCGGACGTAATGAGAATTTTACGGCAGCAAAGCAAAGACAGGCGCTCTTCAGATCTAGGCCGAAATGCTCCCTGCCCCTGTGGCAGTGAGAAAAAGTATAAACGATGTTGTGGCGCCTAATCAGGTTTCAGAGGAAATCAAATAATCCATTTAGTCACATTGAATTTAATTGAGAATCAGAGCATGAATTTTATGAGAATTACGCTGATTTTCTGTTTTCTCATGACATGGCTCGGGCTCTGTGTTTCGCAATCTTTCGCAACCGGGGAAGGTTCCGGGTGGCATCATGGCGCACCGTTTGCGTACACAGATGGCCTGCTGGGCAATCTGGGGGGCAAGCGCGCCGAGCTTTCCGAAAATGGCGTTGACGTGCACCTCTCGACACTGATAATCGGCCAGAGCATCGTCAAAGGCGGCATCGACCAAAAAGATAAGCTGAGCTCCTCCTACGACTTTCAGGTATACCTGGACAGCTTCAAAATGGGGTTTTGGAAGGGGGGTTATGGGCTCGTAAGGGCCGAGGGCAAGGCAGGCCTCGATGGAATCAATCCGTATACGGGTGCCGTGATTCCCGTCAACTTCGATGCCGTGGTTCCGACACCCGATGACGAGGCACTTTTGTTGACCGAGTGGTCGTATACCCAGGCGTTTGCCGATGGCAAGATAGAAGCGCTCGCGGGAATGTATGACATCGCCCGATTTTACGACATCGTTCCATTCTCGTCACCCTACCATTTTCGCTTTCTCAATGCCCACATGTTTTTCAACTCCGTGCTCCTTCCCTATGCACCCTATAACCTGCTGGGCGGACTGGTTATTGCAAAGCCAACTAAATGGTGGACCATCACCACCGGCATTAGCGATCCGGACAGCAATGCGGACAAGGTCGACTGGTTCAGTGCAGGTAATTTTGATCTGCTCCATGAATGGCGGTTTACGGCACGCCCTTTCGGAAAACCCGGGCTTTACGCTTTGGGTATAGGATACCGGGACAAGGAGCAGGCAACGATTGAACAGGATCCCACTTCCAGTGGGACAGAGACCAATGACGATGACTGGGCTTTTTATGCGAACTTCAACCAGTGGCTCTACCAGAATCCGAAAGACCCGCACCGGGCCGTCGGCGTGTTCGGGCGACTGGGCGTTTCGGACGGTGAGGTCAACATCACAAAACGCCATTACTCGCTGGGTGTGAGTTTCGATGGAATGATACCTTCACGGCCGAGGGATATCATCGGAATCGTGGGATGGTTCAATGAATTCTCTGATGATTTGCCCGATTTTCTGGATGACAGCAGCACCGGTTTTGAAGCATACTACAGTCTGCATCTACCCCGCGGTTTCAGGCTTTCGGCTGACGTGCAATATTTGATCGACCCGGGATTGGAGGAGAACGCCGACAATACACTGATTCTGGGATTGCGGACATTGGTTCTGTTCTGAGCCCTTTTGTCCCAAAGGTACCAATATCAAAATTATAATTTAATTGAATCCGTTATAGATGCTAAAGACAAAGCATATGCTCAAAACTAAACGCCTGTTTACGAGTGTAAACCAATTTCTGAGGGGTAGCGCTAAACAGCAGGGGGATCGTAAATGATAATAAGAGTCAAAATTCTGGTAGTGGTCTCATTAATTATGGTTTTAGGATTATGCGGAATTGGCGATGCCGAATCCGAAATCCCAAAAGTCTTTAGCTACGATTTGCCTTTTAACAAATGGGCATACGCCGGCCATTCGGTGACATTTGCCCACGCAACGCATGCCATGCAATACAAGATTGCCTGCATTCGATGCCACCATACGCTGGAAGAAGATGCGATTGCAGTTGAAGAGACTTGCAGAGATTGCCATACGAACACCGAAATGAGAAGTTTCCCGCAGGCTGAAAGCATTCCTGAAGAAAACCGCATGGACTACTATTTTCTGGCCCTTCACGATCAGTGCATCAATTGCCACAGAGCGGTCAGGAAATCTGACGAATGGACAAAAGCACCGGTGGGATGCTGGCGGTGTCATGTCCACCAAAAAAAGTAGAAAGGAAAATATAATGGCGTTGACGCGCAGAAGATTTCTGCAACTAACCGGTTCGGCATGTGCCGGTGTGGCCATTGGCGGCCTGGGTTTTGACCTTAGCCCGATAGAGGCCCACGCCCGCCAGTTTAAACTGGAACGCGCCCGGGAATCAAAAACCATTTGCCCATATTGTTCGGTGGGCTGCGGCGCAATCGTGCATACGCGTCTCGAAGGGGATCGGCGCACTTTGAACATCGAGGGCGATCCGGACCATGTGATCAATCGAGGAGCGCTATGTTCAAAAGGTTCCGGATTGTATCAATTCGTTGAAAACGAAAACCGCCTCATCCGGCCCATGTACCGAGCCCCCTATTCAACGGAATGGAAAACCGTCTCATGGGAGTGGGCCCTTGATCAAATTGCAGACCGGATCAAGAAAACCCGCAACGCCGGATTCATCCACAAAAACGACGCTGGTGATGTTGTCAACCGGGTCACCAACATGGCCTCCATGGGTAGTGCTGCCATGGACAATGAGGAATGCTGGCTCTATCAGACCCTTCTGCGAGCCATTGGTCTGGTTTATATCGAACACCAGGCGCGGTTGTGACACAGCTCAACGGTAGCGGCTCTGGCAGAGTCGTTCGGACGCGGTGCCATGACCAATCATTGGAACGATTTGAAAAACAGCGATTGCATTCTGGTGATGGGGGCCAATCCGGCCGAAAATCATCCGATATCGTTTAAATATGTGATGCAGGCCAGGGATAACGGTGCCAGGCTGATCTGTGTGGATCCGCGGCTTACGCGCACGGCGGCAGTGGCCGATATATATGAACCGCTGCGGTCCGGCACCGATATCGCCTTTCTGGGCGGCATGATCAAATACATTCTGGACAACGCCCTTTATCAGAAAACCTATGCAGCCAACTACACCAATGCCCAGTTTATTGTTAATGACCAATATGGTTTTGACGACGGCCTGTTTGCCGGGTTTGACCCTCAGGAAAAGCGCTATGATCAAACCCGATGGGCTTTCGAAATCGATGCTAACGGCGTTCCCAGGCGTGATGTCAGCTTGCAACACGAACGCTGTGTGGCCCAATTGTTGAAAAAGCACTATGCCCGCTATGATCTGAAAACTGTATCCAAAATTACCGGAACCGCTGAAGAGAGCCTGTTGGCCGTTTACAAGGCCTTTGCCGCCACCGGTGCCCCAAATCGGGCCGGAACCGTGATGTATGCCATGGGCTGGACCCAGCATTCCAAGGGTGTTCAGAACATCCGGGCCATGTGCATCATCCAGCTTTTGCTGGGCAATATGGGCCTGGCGGGCGGCGGCATCAATGCCTTGCGCGGGGAGAGCAATGTACAGGGCTCGACCGACCATGCTCTGCTCTACGACAGCTGGCCGGGCTATTTAAAGGTGCCGCGAGACTCCCATAAAAACCTGGCCATCTACAATGAGAAAAACACGCCGTCAAGCAACGATCCGCTTTCGGTTAACTGGTGGCAAAATTATGCCAAATATTCGGTTAGTTTTCTCAAGTCCATGTTCGGTGAAAATGCTACTGCAGAAAATGACTTCGGATATGAATGGATGCCCAAATGTAAAGACGGACGCAGCTATGCCTGGTGGCAGTTGTTTAAAGCCATTTATCACGGGAGGGTTAAAGGATTTTTCGCCTGGGGTATGAACCCGGCCGCTTCCTGCGGCAACGTCAACCTGATTCGTGAAGCCCTGACGCGTCTGGATTGGATGGTGCACGTCAATATATTTGATACGGAAACCAGTGCTTTCTGGCACGGGCCGGATATGAAGCCTGAAGAGATCAAAACCGAAGTGTTTAGCCTACCGTCATGTACCTGGGTGGAGAAGGAAGGCAGCATCACCAATAGCGGACGCTGGATGCAGTGGCGATATGTGGGGCCGCAACCGCTGGGGGAAAGTAAATCCGACGGTCATATCCTGATGGAACTCGGTCAAAAACTCAAAGCCCTTTATGCCAAAGGAGGCGTATTTCCAGAGCCGATCCGCAATCTCAAATGGGACTATACCACCGGCGGTCATTTTGATCCGCACAAAGTGGCCAGGGAAATCAACGGTTATTTTCTCGAGGACGTGAGCATTAAAGGCAAAGTCCATAAAAAAGGCACGCTGGTGCCCAGCTTTGCGCTGCTACAGAACGACGGCCGCACATCGAGCGGTAACTGGCTGTATTGCAACAGTTATACAGAGGAAGGCAATATGTCCGAACGCCGGGGGCAGCAGGACGCGCCGAACAATATCGGCAGTTACCCGGAATTTGCCTGGGCTTGGCCGCTGAACCGGCGGATCATTTACAATCGGGCTGCGGTAGATCTCAAGGG
>JASJCE010000376.1 GCA_030066155.1 Desulfobacterales bacterium
GCCATCTTGGGCGCCTTAAAATTGTACCTGGACTTTATCAACCTGTTTCTGATGCTTCTGCGGATTCTGGGCAACCGCGAGTAAGTCCGGAAATCCATTTTGTATCCGGGGCAGCCGTATTCGGCTGCCCTGATCATCTTCCAGTATTCTGCAAAAGAATGCAACCCTTCGCCCCAACTAATCTGAGCCGATTTCTTGTTTAATAATATCAGATAGTTGATTGCATATTCTTCGAGTGTCGGTTTCATCCGGGCCTTCCACCATTATACGGCACAGCGGCTGGGTTCCGGAGTAGCGCACCAGTACCCTGCCCTGCTCCCCCAGGTCCGCTTCAGCTGATCGAATCGCATCCACTATCTGCGGAACGGATGCGATCTCAGGTTTCTGGGAAACGGATACGTTCGTCAGGATCTGCGGAAAAACCGTCATAATACCGCAGGTTTCCGACAAGGGTTTTTCTGCGGTTTGCATGGCTTCAATCAATTTCAGGCCGGTCAGAATGCCGTCGCCGGTTGTGTGGTATTCACGAAATATAATATGACCGGAATCCTCTCCGCCCAGCACCGCACCGCAAGATTGCATGCGCTCCATGACATAGCGGTCACCGACCCGGGTCACTTCATGCTCGATTTCCAGTTTTTTCAATGCGATTCCAAATCCCATATTGCTCATAACGGTACTGACCACCCGATTGTGTCTGAGCCTGCCCTTTTGTTTGAGATCCCGCGCACATATAGCCAGTATATGATCACCGGTCAAAATTTCACCGGTTTCATCCACGGCAATCAGCCGATCGCCATCCCCATCAAATGCCAAACCGATATCCGCACCCGATTCGACAACCTTCCGGCTGAGCCGCTGTGGATGCTGTGATCCGCAGTCCTCATTGATATTAATTCCGTCGGGTTGAACAGCCAGGGCAATAACGTCTGCCCCGAGTTCTGCAAACAATTCCGGGGCAACCCGGTAAGTTGCGCCATTGGAACAATCCAGCGCTATTTTAAGGCCACTAAAATCATTGCCAGGCGTCAGCGTACCTTTTAAAAAAGCGATGTATTCAGCAACCGCCCCCTGAAAATGGTGAACAACGCCTAATTTTAGGGGATCGCTGGGGCGTGGTAGTTCCGCCCCATCCAATATCATCTTTTCGATTTCTAATTCGGTCGTATCCGAGAGCTTGTGACCGTCTGATTTGAAAATTTTGATACCATTATCACAAAAGGGGTTGTGCGAAGCAGAAATGACGATACCCGCGGCCGCTTCCGAGGCATATGTAGCAAATGCAACGCCGGGAGTCGGCAGAACATCCGTAAGATGGGCCACGCCACCGGCGGCACAAATTCCAGCGACGATTCCGGCTTCCAGCATATCACCCGATAATCGAGTATCTTTCCCAATAACCACCTCAGGAGAGCTGCCATCCCTGGCAAAGAAAGCCCCAATCACCTGGCCGATCCGCAGGGCGGTTTCGACTGTCATGGGATACTGGTTGGCCACTCCACGAATACCGTCCGTACCAAAAAGCTTCTTCATCGCGCAGCCTCGTCTAATAATTAACGTAATATCTTCGAAATTCGAATATAACCATCATAATAAGCTGGGTATAATTGTCTTTATTTTACGAATAATATCATCGACAATCCCCTGCAGCCAACGGGTGCCCCGGTCGGCATCCGCGGGATCAAGCGCCTGGATAACGGAAATGTAGTCTTTGCCCAGGTCCGCAATCCCACGGTGAACACTTTCGAGAAACGGATCCCGCAACTCTGCGGGGCCGCCATAGGTCTGCCGTGCCAGCAACACTGACTTTAGGTCAGGCCAGCGTTCAGTCAATTCGGTTTCTATTTTCATGGATTTCGACTGTTCATTTTCGTTTCGGGTCCGTTTAAGACAGACGGCTTCCAGGCGTTTGATTCGCTCAGCGAGGGCCAAACGGACTTTACCCTGTAGGGCGTCTAGCAACGGTTCGGGAAAGCGCTCGGACAAGAACAATCGGCGCACCTGGTCATACCATTGTTTGAGAGCCATTAAATTTGCAATATAGTGAATATTATTAACGACCACCGTTTTGCTGTTGCTGTACATACCCGGTGTAAAGGCCAGGTTGCCGCCCTTCCCCGATGAGCCGATAATCAGCCGATCCGATCGAAGTTCGTCTTTGCGCAGAATCGTGCCGGCGGCCACCGTAATGCCATATCCCAACCGGCGCGGACCGATCATACCGCCCTGCCCACCTAAAAAGATGGGGCGTTGGTTTAACATGACACCCCGGGGGACATCCCCGATCAAAGAAGCTGTCGCCTTATCCTGATTGGGGGTATAATTGAAATGAATGTAAGAGCTGCCAACTTCACTGTGGTCCCGCCGGCTGGTGCCGCCGGCCATCAAACAATCACAGAAGTTGATCAAACTTCCGAGGGTTACGAACGGAAACAATATGGTGTGTTTGAGCGCTACCGTGTGAGCGATGTTGGCCTGTTCTTCCAGGATGGTTGCCTCTCTGACATGAGAACCCAGTCCTGCCTGATTATTTCCGATAAATACCGCTCGGTTAAAGAATCCCCCTTTAAGCTCAACATCGGGACCAATTTGACAGTTATCAGCGGTTATCGGTGCTTCATAGCCCAATTTCGCACCGGACAGGATCAACGTGTCTGCGCCAAAGATTTTACATCCGGAGTAAAACCGGACACCATTGCCCGATATGCGATCCGGATCAACTTCGTCACCGATTTCAACGCTTTGCGGAGCCTTGATCTCAACGCCTTTGTCGATCAATTTTTGAATATTTACGGAGTCTTGCGCTCTCATTTTCCAGGGTTATCCTATTTTAATTATCAGACAATGCCATGATGCAAAATTCATTTAAATATATGATCGAGGCCACTTAGGCAAACAAAAAAAGCAGTGGTTTTTGATGCTGAATCGAGGCTTTCGATTCGATTGACTGTGCCGGCGGCTATTCGTAATACTCAAGCCCCAAATGCGTAATGAGATTTTCACCCATTAAATGGCGCAGCGTATTTTTGAGTTTTTTGAGCTGAATAAATAAATCGTGCTCCGGATAAAGCCCCTCTGCAACCATTGGAGATTTAAAATAAAATGAAAGCCATTCTTGAATGCCGTGCATACCGGCCCTTGCCGCCAGGTCCATGAAAAGCGCCAGGTCGAGGACCAGTGGGGCTGCCAGGATACTGTCGCGGCATAGAAAATCCACTTTGACCTGCATGGGATATCCCAGCCAACCGACGATGTCGATATTGTCCCAGCCCTCTTTGTTGTCACCCCTGGGTGGATAATAGTTGATGCGGACTTTATGGTAGAAGTCCTTGTATAGATCTGGATAGAGCTGGGGCTGCAGGATATATTCCAATGCACCTAATTTGCTGACTTCTTTGGATTTGAAGGATTCCGGGTCATCCAACACTTCACCATCTCGGTTTCCCAAAATATTGGTGGAAAACCACCCCGAGACACCCAGCAGACGGGACTTGAAACCGGGTGCAAGGATGGTTTTCATCAGGGTTTGACCAGTTTTGAAGTCTTTGCCACTGATCGGAACGTTGTTCTGCTGGGACAGTTCCACCATTGCCGGAATATCGACGGTTAAATTTGGGGCACCGTTTGCAAACGGTACCTTTTCGGACAATGCCGCATATGCGTATATCATGCTGGGTGAAATGGCCGGGTCATTGTTTTTCAGGCCCGCTTCAAATGCCTGCAGGTTGTCGTGAACCGGGTTGGGTTCGATAAAGACCTCCGTACTGCCGCACCAGACCATCACAGCCCGGCTGAGATCATGATCGGATCGAAAGGATTGGATATCCTGCCGCAGTAATTCGGCCAGATCCATTTTGGAAGAAGCTTTTTTTACGTGGGAACCGTTCAGCCGTTTGACATAGTATTGATCGAAGACGGCCGACATGGGTTTAATTTCCTGGAGTTCGGATTTGACAGCGTCCAGCAAGGGTTTTTCCAAGACACCGGCATTGACCGCAGCAGCATACATATCATCGTTAAAAATATCCCAACCCCCAAATACGAGATCATGCAAATCATAAAGCGGGACGAATTCCTTGATTGACGGCACCCGTTTATCGGTTCGCTTGCCGAGCCGTATGGTACCCATCTGGGTCAGTGAGCCAATCGGTTTGCCCTGGCCTTTTTGAACCGCGAGGGTACCGGCTACGAAGGTTGTCGCGACTGCCCCCATACCGGGTATCAGAACACCTAATTTCCCGGTAGCCCTCTCAATATCCGCTCCTTTTTTCAACATATTTTGCTCCTTCTAAAAATTTGTAATTATAATACAATATGATATAATCAAAAAAAACCGGCCGATAAGATAACGGATCAACTCAACTTCCCTACAAACGTTGTAACAGATCCGTGCCAGGGACTGGATGTTTCCACTTTTAGCCGAACGGCAATTTGTCAGGCGGCCAGCTCTGCACTTGCCGCACCGAATGCTATAACATATTAATCACGATTCAACGAATGAAAATGAAGCTTTCCGTCGTCGTTCCCGCATTCAATGCCGCCCGGCATATCGGCAGGCTCTTCGAATCTCTGGCGGCACAGTCATTTCAGGACTTCGAACTGATTGTAATCGATGATGGTTCCACAGACAATACGCTCGCGATTGCGGAAGCCTTTGATTGCCGAATATTGCGAAATCAGAATAATCGCGGCCCTGCACATTGCCGCAATTCCGGTGCCCGGGAAGCCTCCGGAGATATTCTAATTTTCACGGACAGCGATTGCCGGCCAAATTCGGATTGGTTAGAAAATATACGTCAACACTTTTCCCAAGATCATATTGATGCCATCATGGGGAGACTGGAACTGCTGCCTTCCAACTATATCGGCAACTCTATTTCGTCTCTGGGATTTCCAGCTGGTGGTGCGATCGGGTTTGAGAAAATCTGGAAAGTCGATTCGGAGGGCTACACGAAAAGCTTGAGCACGTGCAATTGTGCGATTAGGAAAGATCTGTTCTGGACGGCCGGGGGATTTGACGAGACGTTTCCTTACGCCGGAGGAGAGGATAGCCTGCTGGCCTTCAAACTAAGCGAACTCCAACGCAAGATTAAGTATTGCCGTGACGTGCTCGTATATCACGAAGCCCGTGACAGTCTGACCGGATTTGTGAAATGGCAGTTTAAGCGCGGCATCAGCAGTTTCATTTTCAGTCGGCGCATCACGAGAAAGAGCGGTTATCTTTCGCTAAGAATATGGTCCACCAGAAATATTATTGCCCATTATCTCACCGACACCAAAATCCCGATGATTTTATTGCTGATTACGGTCAGTTTCATGGTTCAGCTCTCGGGGTTCATGTACGCCAAATATAACAGGAATTTTGTATGAATGTGTTAATCATCAATCCGCCCTGGCCGGGCAAAGGCTTCGGTACCCGTTCCCAGAACCGGATCATCAAGCACAGAAGTGATAAGTATCTTCAATATCCAATCTTTTTAGCATACAGCGCCGTCCAGTTGAAACAGGCCGGGCACAAGGTTCAATACATTGATTCCGTCATTCAGGAATTGGATCTGCCCCAGACAATTGAAGCCGCCAGAGCAACCAAAGCGGATGTCATCTTCATGGAAACCACCACCCCTTCCATCGAAGCCGACTACCACAACCTGACGGAATTGAAATCAGCAACCGGTGCCAAAATCATTATTGGGGGACCCCATGCAACCTACTTCCATCGAGAAGTGATTGAGGAGTGTGCGGCAATTGACGTGGTCATCCGCCATGAATTCGACACCAAGATCGCCGGGGTGGTATCGAATCTCAACCATCCGGAAAACCTGACCGGCATCAGCTACCGCAACGGCAACGGAGCAGTCGATCGAGGGGACGGAGATTATTCAGACGACCTGGATGCGATCCCCTTTCCAGACCGGGAACTCGTACCCTGGGATTGGTATTTGGAGGCCTGGTACTCCCGCCAGCCATTCATGAATATGATGACCTCGCGCGGTTGCCCCTACCACTGCGCCTTTTGTCTCTGGCCCCAGAGCATGTATGGTCATAAACAGCGCTTTCGCAGCTTGGATAATGTGCTGGCGGAAATTCGCTACCTCGTTGACCGATATGGCTTGAAGGAAATCAATATTGATGACGGTACGTTTACCACCCGAAAAAGTCGCGTCATTGAGTTTTGCCAGCGCCTGCGCGATCAAAATCTCAAGGTAATCTGGACCTGCAACGGTCGGGTCGATAACCTGGACGACGAGATGCTGATCGAAATGAAGGCCAGTGGCTGTAAAATGATACGACTGGGGGTTGAGAGCGGATCTCAGCTGGTTCTGGACAAAATCAAGAAGGGATTAACGCTGGGACAGATTGAAGACGGTGTAAAGCTTGTCAAAAAGCACGGCATCCAGGCCCTGGGTGGTTTCATGTTTGGATTTCCATACGATACGCGGGAGACAGTGGAAGAAACCATTGCCTTTGCCAAAAAAATATCTCCGGATCAGGTTCAGTTTTCAATCAGCATGTGTTACCCGGGTACATCCTTGTATGAATATGCGAAGAAAAATGACCTGCTATTGGCAAAAAGCTTTAAGGAATTTGATATGACCCACGGACCGGTAGTCAAAACCGAGAACATGAGTCGCGAAGAATTGGAGCACATTCTGGCCCGGGCATACAAAGAATTTTATTTTAGGCCCCGCTATTTTTTTCAGACACTGTTCAATATCAATAACCTTGATGAAATCAATCGGGTATTGCGTTCGATGAAAAGTCTGTTGAAAACCATTCGCCTGCATGCGGGATCGGCGTAAGCCGGTGTGAGTGGTAAGTTGTCTGTTGTGGGTTGAAATCTTGGAACAGATTTCAATATTCTTATTTCGTGCTTTGCAGCACATTTCCCGCGTCCGCTGAACATTTCCCGGTCCGTCAACGAGCATAGAAGTCTTAGCCCTGACGCCAACTCATGTCCACCCAAAAAAAGAAGCTGTTGTATACAAGCCTTATTGGGCTGCTGACGGTCATTGTGCTGACTGTTTTCTCCCGGCACATCCTGACGGCGGCCGGCCAGTGGCTGGTTGTGTCCGATGCGCCGTCCCGGGTGGAGGCCATCGTCGTACTGAACACCGGCGTCGAGATCTATCCCCGTCTGATACAGGCGGCAGAACTGTACAACGCAGGTTATGCTGGTAAAATCGTTATCAACGGTAATCGCAAAACGGAGGTATTGAGAGAACTCGAGGCTCGAGGCTATCGGAGTTGCTGCACTT
>JASJCE010000377.1 GCA_030066155.1 Desulfobacterales bacterium
CCTGCTGTCCATGGGTCCTTCCCGCCATGACGGTTGTGCGATGGCGGTCCGCCAGATCGGCAAGACGATCAATGAGCGAAGCCATTCGCTGCTCCATGATCTGAATTGCCGATCTTATTTGAAGGACTGTGGCGGTGTCGACAATATCCTGGGTAGTGGCTCCCCAGTGGACAAACGGTGCCGCTTCCTCACCAACTGCATCGCGCAAGTACTTGACCATAGAAATCACAGGGACACCGTCACGCTGCGTCCCCTGCCCGATCGGCTGAGGGTCCAATTCAACTGTCCTGCAAACATCAGAAATGCGTTTTCCGGCCGAAGACGGGATAATTCCCAGATCTGCTTCAACCCGCGCCAGCGCCCCCTCAACCTCGAACATAGCCCGCAAAAAGGCTTCATCGTCAAATATTGCAGCAACTTCGTCGTCACGAAAAAGGGGACCGAATATTTTGGAATCAAGCGCTAACGTCATAATATTGCAATCATCTCAACCAATTAACCGATAACCAATAACAAATAACTATTCTTTCTGCCATCCGGCATTCTAATTTCTTGTATGAAACTACACCATTTCAATTGAGATTTAGACTTTGGTTAATGGTGTGTGGGAGTGGATTGCATCCACGATTAGCGGCCTGACTCAAACCGAGTCCATCGCGGTTAAAAACCGCTCCCACAACCTGAAAATGCTTATGTGGCAATATAAAGTTTCTTTATCTGTCTGTTCACTATTGCAGATTAGATTCTAAACATCGCTACTGGATCTTTGAACCAATGCCATAATTGCCTTCCGCTCCTGGACTGTGAAACTGGGTTTCGGTCATTGGATTTTGGAATTTGAGATTTATTTGTAATTTGGTGCTTGTAATTTGGAATTTGCCTTCATGAAAAACTTCAGTTTCATTCGCAATCAAACTGGCCGTTTCGGCGACTAGCGGCCGGGCTGACTTCTGCCTTCTGCCATCTGACCTCTTTTTTTGCTATGCGTCAAAAAACGCGGTTTCATTATCGCCCTGAAAGCGTATATCGAAGCGGTAGGCAATAGCTTCGGCCGACTCTTTGCGCTTGGCGATCAACGTATTTCGGTGCGTCTTATCTTCGATACTCATCAATACCGGATCATTCTGATTTGCGGCTTCATCTTCAAAATAGATCCGGGTGAAGGCATGCGACAGCATGCCGCGTGCAAACACGATGACGTTTATGTGCGGCGCCTGGGACTTCTCGCGCGGTCCCGAAACCGATCCTGGTTTGATAGTTTCAAACCAGTAGTTGCCGTTGATGTCGGTGGATGCCCGGCCATGTCCTCTAAAATTTGGGTCAAGCGGTTTATCCTGTTCGTCCAACGGGTGATTGTAGCGGCCGTGATTGTTGGCCTGCCAGATTTCGATCATGGCATCTTCAATAGGTCGCCCATCAGCATCGAGAACACAGCCTTCAATTCGGATTCGTTCGCCCTCGGTATTTTGAGACACCAACAAATTAGTGAACACTTGATCGCCTTCACGAAGCAATCCCTGGGCAAAATATGGACCAACTGTCTGGGAGGGACTCTGGATCATCATTGGATTATATGGTTTCATCTTCGCACCTCAAATGGCGTTTCTTCGCGACCCCGCAGCACAATATCAAACCGGTAACCCAGCGCTCGGCCTGGCTCGGACACGTCGTGGGCAAATTTGGCAATCAATCTCTGTCGGGCCTTCTCATCCGGGATTCCGTTGAATATGGGGTCAAGCGGTATCAATGGATCACCGGGAAAATACATTTGCGTAACAAGACGCGTCACAAACGCCTGACCAAAAAGTGAATAGTGAATGTGGGACGGACGCCAGGCATTATAATGGTTCCCCCAGGGGTACGGCCCCGGTCGAATGCTGACGAATTGAAATTCGCCTTTAGCGTTGGTCACGCAGCGTCCGGCCCCAAGGAAGTTTGGATCATGGGGCGCATCGTGTTGATCCCGTTTATGCGGATAACGCCCGGCGGCATTGGCCTGCCACACTTCAACCAGAGTATTGGCCACCGGGCGGCCATCTTCTTCCAGCACACGACCCGTGACGATGATCCGTTCACCAATGGCCTCACCGCCTCTGCCCGCATTGGTGGTTAAATCACTGTCACCGGGTTGAACGGCATCATGGCCGTAAACGGGACCGGTAATTTCGGAAAGTGTCTGAGTTAGCGGAATGAGTGGTTTGCGTGGCGAACGAAGAGGTGTCGATCGGTAGTGTTCATAAAGGTACGGTGGATGCACTTTCCAGTCCCGCGGTCCATAGCGTTTAACCTTTAACATCATAACGTTACTCCTCATCTCGGCCATTAAGGATATTGAAACCCATTTACTAAGGCAAGCATAAATAAACAGACATTTTGCACTGAAAGCCCTTTTTTATCACCGCAGAGCCGCGAAGTACGCAAAGAATATATGTTTTACGTTTGCTGGTGAGAGCACGTCAAACATAAAGGTCAATCGGCCCTCAGATGCAACAAATTATTCAGGCGCTAGGAGAGGCAGAATAACCAGGACTGATTAGCCCAAAGGGCTTGGGTTTTTAACTTTCTGGGCCTCTCAGCAGAAAATTAGAAAATAAATCAACTCAATCGACCTAATCAACTCAATCAACTATTTACTTCCTTCCGTCTCGCGATACACTCGCTTGGCAACGGCAAAAGCTGCATTGGCGGCCGGAATGCCGGCATAAACCGCGACCTGCAGCAATACTTCCTTGACGTCTTCCCGGGTAACGCCGGTGTTGCGGGTGGCACGGATGTGCATGGCTAATTCTTCGTGATGGCCCAGGGTGGCCAGCATGGCAATGGTAAGCAGGTGCCTTGTCTTTTTATCCAGGCCGGGTCTGGCCCAGACGCTACCCCAGGCAGCTTCTGTAATGAAACGTTGAAAATCAGCGTCAAAATTCGATTTGCCGGCTTCGGCTCGTTCGACGTGATCGTTGCCAAGCACGGATCTGCGAATCCGCATTCCTTTTTCATACTTTTTGTCAGACATCTCTGATATCTTCCAGGAAGTGAAGCATTAAACGCGAAAAAGCCTCCGGTTGCTCGACACAGGAAATATGTGCCGCATTTTCGACAAGGGACAATTTCGCACCGGTAACGGTGTCAGCAAGTTCCCGGGATAACTCCGGCGGTGTGGCCATATCCTGGTCGCCGCACAAAACGAGGGTCGGCAGGCTTATCGAAGCGGCGGTTTCACGCAGATCAGCATCCCGAATAGCGCAGCACGTACCGATGTAGCCTTCAACCGGCGTCCTTTCCAACATATTAATATAGCCGTTTAACTCTGTGCCCCGGTTTTCGCGAAATACCGGGGTGAACCAGCGCTCCATGATGGACTCCGTCATTGCTTTGATTCCGTGTTTTCGAATGTTATCAATCCGTTCGTCCCACATGCTGGGCGGACCGATTCGCATTGCCGTGTCGCAAAGCACTAAACCACGAACCCGACGGGGATGAGAAGCGGCAAAAACTTGGGCAATCATTCCACCCACCGATAAGCCGCAAATAATGGCATCATCGATTCCGAGGCTTTCGAATAAACCAGCCAGATCATCAGCAAGCGCATCAATTGAATATGGTACCGGACCAATACTCGAAAGCCCATGACCTCTTTGATCATATCGAATGATGCGAAACTGGCCCGTCAAAAAGGGAATTACTCCATCCCAGATGCGGTGATCCGATCCTAAAGAGTTCGCAAACACCAGCGCCGGGGCCTCATCCGCACCATTGACTGTGTAATAGTGAACAATTTCTCCGACCTGAATAAAGGGCATGTTTTCTTTCCACCACGTCTGATAGAATATCTGAAATGCGAAAGTTGAAAAAGGTGATAAAAAAGGAGACAATCTGGTTCAAATAAACCCTTGTGAAGATTACTCTCGAAACCTAAACACTGGCTCAAAATTATCAAGAGCTTGTCCGGGGGATTTCTTCTTCAACGCGATGTTCATAATCGCCTGGTTGACTGATAGTGCGAAAATGGTTAAAAGAAATTCAAGGCTAAAGGTTCATTCTCGATATTTGCATGAACACAGAGGCGCTGAACCCCGAACCTTTAAACCCTTACCCTCTGAACCTTCGCCCTAAAAGAGAGCTCATCCAATGAACACCAAGACACAAGTTGGAATTATCGGAGCCGGCCCATCCGGATTGTTACTATCACATCTGCTTCACCTGGAAAATATCGATTCGGTTATTCTAGAGGCGCGCGATCGCCAGTATGTCGAAGAGCGTGTCCGGGCAGGCGTTCTTGAGCAGGGTACGGTCGACCTGCTTTGTGAGACAGGACTCGGCGAAAGACTTCAACGAGAAGGAATAGTGCACCATGGGATCGAATTGCGTTTCGACGGCCATGGTCATCGCATCGCGTTAAGCGATCTTTCCGGCGGTCGGTCGATTTGGATCTACGGCCAGCAGGAGGTCGTCAAAGATATAATCGATACCCGGTTAGCAGCGGGCGGCAAAATTCATTTTGAAGCGGATAACGTCAATCTATCCGGCATCGATTCAACCCAACCGGCTCTCACCTACCGCAAGGATAATCAGGATCACGCGGTGACATGTGATTTCATTGCCGGCTGCGATGGATTTCACGGTGTCTCACGGGATTCGATTCCAGCCGGCGTTCTGAGAACATACCATCATGTATATCCCTTTGGTTGGCTTGGAATTCTGGCAGCCGTCGAACCGTCGACAGAGGAGCTGATATACGCCTACCATGAACGGGGATTTGCCCTGCACAGCCTTAGGTCGCCTGAGATCAGCCGCTTGTATATTCAGGTCGATCCCGACGAAGATATCAGTAACTGGCCGGATGATCGGATTTGGGAGGAGCTTAGCCTCCGCCTGGCTACCGAAGACGACTGGACATTAAAAACCGGTCCTGTCCTGGAAAAAGGGATCACTCCCATGCGGAGCTTTGTTGTCGAGCCGATGCAGTACGGGCGATTATATCTGGCGGGAGACGCAGCGCACATCGTACCGGCTACCGGGGCCAAGGGATTGAATCTGGCTGTCCACGATGTCCATAAACTTGCCGAGGCCCTGATTGCCTGGTATCGCGAGGGCAGCGACAAGCTTCTGGAACAATATTCCGACCGATGCCTGGGCCGCGTCTGGCGGGTACAGGATTTCTCCTCTTTCATGAGTCTAATGCTGCACCGTTTTTCCGAGGATGACGGGTTTAAGGGACGCCTCCAGCGTGCTCAACTAAAATATGTTTGCAGCTCCGAAGCTGCGGCTCGCAGTCTGGCCGAAAACTATGTCGGACTACCTCATTATGGAAAATACACTTAATATGTCCTTTACGGAATACTTTTCGACTACCTGGGAATTTCTTTTCTCCAAAAATAATAGAACACCGGACACAGAACTGCCGGTCAAGCCGGTGGACTTCACATATTTCAACAACCGAGACAGCGGTCGGTTAAACGCTACCTGGTTGGGCCACTCATCACTGATGATCAACATCGACGGTTATAAAATCATGACCGACCCCGTACTTGAAAAGCGTGTTTCCATTTATTTTTCAGCGGAGATTCGGGCTACTTTGGCGGCTTTAAGCAAATCGGCGACAGGTACGGGCCATTTGACATGACGTTTATCGAATGCGGCGCGTATGGAGAAGGGTGGCCTAAAGTGCACATGTTTCCCGAGCAAACCGTTCAGGCGCACCTGGATTTAAAAGGAAATATTCTGCACCCGATTCATTGGGGCACCTTCAATCTGGCGCTGCATCCCTGGTATGAGCCAATGGTGAGATTGTCCGCTGCGGCAAACCTGAATGATGTCAAAATCGCAACACCGGTTGTTGGTGATACCGTTGTATACGAAACGAGGATACCGACTGCAAGGTGGTGGGAAGAATCGATGCAATTGTCTACGATCGCGGTTAAAACAACGGATTTTAAAATTGATAACTGAATAAATCGAGAGGAATATGACCAATCCCACTGAAGCCGCCCAGGTTGTTATCGGAGCTCAAAGCAATGATCATTCAGCCCAATTGGCCGGCGTCTCGTCAAGACGATTCTTTACCGATGCGCACACTTTTGTACGTGTACAGCTCCTCGTCACAGAATACTATCAGCTCGATGTAATAAGTAATTTTTGGGACGTATATAACATTGAAGCTGAAGCACTGGGGCAAAAGGTTGTTTATGACGCGGGCGGAATACCCGATGCGGATCGTAACCGGCCATTGATCAGCACACCCTCGGATCTGGATAGGATCTCTCCTCCCGATCCCTATAAATCAGGTCGGATGCCGTGGATTCTTGAGATCAATAGGAATTTTATGGAAATGACGGGCAAACTTGAGCGAGTTTATTTTACCGCCCCTTTTAGTGTGGCTGTCAACATCAGAGGGTATGAGAATCTCGTCCAAGACATGTATGAGAGGCCGCGGTTTGTACATCGTCTTTTTGAATTCCTTTGTGACGAAGTTATTGTCCCTTTTGTGGAGGTGATGCGAAGTGAAGTCGGTAATCCTGATTTGGTCTTGGACGGGCGCGATGCCTGGGCTTCTCCTCCGATGATCACCCTCGATATGATGGATGAATATGTCGTGGCCTATACAGAGAGGCTGCGAGATAAATTAGGCGACAATCTGATCACGAGAGGAAACTGGGGTGATGCAAAAAGCTGTGATATAGAGCGGTTCTTTTCACAAAAAATCCGGTGTAGCCCGGGGGCCTTGAGCGTGCTGGATCCGGATCTACATGAAGTCGGGCCTGAGCGAGTAAAAGCATTTGCGAATAAACACAACGCATTTGTAACCGCTGGTGTCGATGCAGCATTGCTTCAAACGGGACCTGTTGACGCCATTGTGGAAAGGATTAAGCTCTATATCGATAAAATGGCAAGAGATGGACGTTGCATGATTCATCTCAACCAGATCCCTGCTAAAACACCGCCTGAACACGTTCATGCGGCTGTTGCGGCATGCCGTGCCTATGGTAAGCACCCCATCCCCGATAATTTGAAGGACATTCAATTCGAATTGCCAAGGATGGAGAGCTTTGCAGAATTTATGCAAAAAAAAAAGCCGAAGAAATCATAAGCCACTATTTTCAAAAACTAAGAAATGACGACCTCGTAAAAAGTCGAAATCCTCGAATTTTGACTTCACGACCTATTGAAAATATTGAGAGTGAAATTTGACTTTTGTGCTTTTTTCGCCTTTTTGCGGCTATATCAAGAAATAAGGTTCTTAAAGAATCGGTACAGAATTGCTGCAAATACTGCCGCACATGAAGGTGCCAGAACCCAACCAACCATTATGGTGATTATCTTTCGCCGGCTGACC
>JASJCE010000378.1 GCA_030066155.1 Desulfobacterales bacterium
GCAAATAAAAAAGAGTAATGGGCTAACGAAAAAACTCCACATCATTTCTTTTGGCTCAAATAATGATTTTAATAAATGTGGGAGATTAATTAAGCCCATTAATAAGAAATAAACTCCCACTATTTTCAAACAGAGTATTACAAATTCATTTTTATTCATAAAGAATCCTCGATAAAATAATCTGCATCTAACGCGCCGCTCAGCCGCCGCGCTTTTTGCGGTCGGCTGAAGTGGCGAGGTTGGCTTCGCTTACTCCTTCGGGACGATGCGCAGCAATTTACCGTCGATTTCATCCGTCAACACATAAATGCCACCATCGGGACCCTGCCCCACCCACCGGATACGGTCTTCGAACTGCATTGTTGTTTGGCCGACTATTTTACCGTTCTCAAACTCAATGCGGCGAATCTGCCTCAGGACAAGGCCGCCTGCAAGCAAGTCACCCTGCCATTGGGGAAACTCGTGGCCCGTGTAGAATGTCAATCCAGACGGTGCAATGCACGGAGTCCAGACCGTTAGGGGATCCCTCGCCCCTGCCAAGGTTGTGGTCTCGGATATACGTGGCCCGAAATATTCGACACTGTAGGTAGCTTTCGGCCAACCATAGTTCTGCCCTTCCTGGAGGAGGTTCAGTTCGTCCCCGCCTCTGGCCCCATGTTCGGTGGCCCAGACCGAGCGAGATTTGGGGTGAAGTGCCAGTCCCTGAATATTCCGGTGGCCGTATGTCCAGATGTGGGGATCGGTCATCGGATCGCCGTCTTCAGCGAAGGGATTGTTTGCAAGTGGTTTGCCCTCCTCATCCAGGCGGAGGGTCTTTCCGAGATGGGAGGATAGGTCCTGCGCGTTCAGCCTTACAAGGCGGCCGGCTAGCTGCAATGGCGGATTCCCACCGTCGCCTATGGACATGAGCAGGGTGCCATCGTCCAGCCAAAGCAAGCGCGACCCGAAGTGCTGTCCGCCCCGTTTCGCTTGGGCAACCTGGAACAACGTCTTGACCTCTGTTAGTTCGGTAAGGCTTTCATTGATGCGACCCCGAGCAAGCATGGTCCTGTTGGCTCGCCGGCGACCTGCACTGTAGGTCATGTAGATCCAACGGTTCTTCGTGAAATTCGGATGCAAAGCGATGTCCAGGAGGCCGCCCTGACCCAGAGGTAATACCTCGGGCACCCCCGTGACGACATCCATTCGGAGCTCCCCGTCCAGCACTACTCGCAACCGCCCCTCGCGCTCGGTCACCAGCAAGGTCTTGCCATCGGGGAGCCATGCTGCCGACCAGGGCCGCATGAGGCCACCTGTGATGGTGACGGCTTTCCAACCAGTCTCAAGCGGTGTCTTCCCGATCGGCTCGATGGGCCCTCGTGGCGGATTGGCTGCGTAGCATACCAAACTTATGGATAGCCCCGCCAAGGCCACACAGACTGCTGAGGTGAGTCGATTGTAAGAAGTGATCTTCTTGACTCTTTCCATTAGAGAAAATGCGAAAATCCTGTAGCCGGTATTTATCATGTATCCTCCGTTCCCACTTTTTCTCGTCCTGTTTTAAGATGAAAAGGTAGCAACAACACCAATCAGATCATTCCATTGTGCTGTCCAGTTTTCTTTCTGAAGCCAACGTTTCAGGGTGAGGTGCGGCCCTCGGTAGCTCGCGAACCAAAAGCTTATAGGAAAACTCGCATATTTCTCGCCGTCACCTCCACTCGGTTGGTTAGGAAATAAAAGGCTTGTTATTTCGCGGCAACGATAACTATGCTGCCAAATGTAACCATTATTATGCCAACAAAGCTAAATAAGATTCCAAGCATAAACCAGAAAAACCTAAGTCTAGTCTTTGTCTCGACATTTATCGGTTTATCAGGTAAATAGACTCCTTCGACATTAAAGCATAGGGCCTCATTTAGATTTTTAATTATTCCAACAACCTCTTTTCTTCTGAGAAAATCATTAAACAGCAGTTTGGAGGCGACCGCTGCTAGTACAATATCAAGTAAAATAATTCCGAACTTGGGCCAATTACCATCTATAGGATGAGTCGCAATCCAAGCACCCAGGGCTAATTGGACAGTAATGTAACCGCTAAAAATTTGAACATCTAGTTTCGTCATAAAACGCAACAATTCAACATGGTCGGAATATCGCAATTTCAGGGCCTCGAATTTTTGTTCATTTGTAAGTTTCATATCTTTAGCCCATTTTCATGATCCTAACGTCCCAGGATGAGCTGCAGGCCTGAGTCCCTGCAAGCTTGTACGGCATTTTGCAAAAACCGCTCCGGCTTTTCCTGTCAGCTCCATCCTGCTGGTTAGCTGTCTTTGTTTTCGTACTTTTCTCGATTTTCTAAATAGAACTTCTTTGCCCATTCAAAGTATTTTTTCTGACTATCCTCTCGCATTGCTGGCTTAAAGGATCTCGGCGGATCCACAACTTCAGTTTCCGTAACTTTAATCAGGATTTCATCTCCGATCCTCAAGTCCTTCACAATCCAATCGAGATGCTCGTCGGTGCTATGATCATCATGGGATGTAAGCCCGCCAACTCTCAATTCAAGGTAAAAGTCATTTTCACGCCCTTTCGCTCCACGTGAATCTACACCAAGTTTGCCTACTGCATTCACAATTGCATTGAGAACGGACATGTCCTCACGCCCTGCCGTACCGAGAAGCCTCTCATTTACAGTAATTGTCAAAGCGATCATATTGAATTTTCCAAACGCTGACGTTGCAGATAACCAGCAGGCCATATGGATTTCAGGTATGCAAGGCCTTCACGTAAAACCGCATTGTTTTTCCCGTCTGGTTAATCTGCGTGGTTATACCTAAATCATATTAAACTCGCCGTTAAAATGTTTGGGCCAGATAACTTTATATTCTTCCCCAGTTAGTTCTCGGTATGCTGCTTTTAACTTTGCAATTACAGAATCCTCCAATTTATTTTTTGCCAAATCAAATGCAGTTTTAGGATCATTGGTATGTATAAAAATGTTCGCCTCACCAAAACCAAAATCATGCCCATCAACTTCATGATAATTTCCGAGTGCACGTTCAAGACTATCCTCGATCTCAATTAGTTGATCGAGGTCTTCAATACTCGATGCATCAAATTGTAAAACTAATTGGTATTTCATTGCCTACAGGGTATAACGCTTCCGGGATGAGCTGCAGGCCTCATTGATTTGAGAACCACAGACCCATCCGCAAACCACCTGGCTTTTCCTGTCAGCTTCATCCCGCTTGTTGGGCAATAAAGCTAGTCGCAATAGGGGTAGACTACCTTAAAGCGCTCACAGATAATAGGCATACGTAAGCTCGGTTTTTTGCCCAGACGCTCACATTCTCGTGAAAAGTATGACCAGTGCACTTCTCGCCAGTAGCGCAACGACCCATCCCCTTCACCTTCAACAGCAGCAAAGGCGTCACTGACCTCCTGGTAAGGTACGATCTCCACATGGGTTGTTTCAATAATGCATAACGGTTCCTGCTGCCAATTAGTCACCACGCTGAGATCTCCAACTTTAGGGATAGGTTTATCGTTCACTTCATTTGACCAGAGAAGTCCTGCACTCGCTCGCTTTCGCCCTTGCATAACTAAGTCACCAAGCGCGTTTGCATTCGTCTCGTTATCGTCGAAATGAAAAGCTTCGTAGAACCGGAATGAAACGTCATAACCGATGTCCGCTTCAAATGAATTCCAGAACTGCTTAATGTGGTTTGGAATTCTCATACTTTTTGCACCCTGCCCAACGTTGCTGGTGAGCAGCGGCCCAGATGAGTGTCAAGTCTGCACGGCCTTTACGTAAAACCACGGCCTTCACGCCGTCTGCTCCATTAGCTTTGTTATGTTTTGTACTCGTCTAATTGCGAAAAAAACCAAGGACCATCATCAAAGAAAACAGTGCAAACGATATACCCAAAAAGATTATAAATTTTTTTTGAATTGATTTTGCTTCATCAGCCAAATCAATCAAATGTGAAGCATCTTTGGTTTTACCAAATATCGCCTTGTATTCGCTGAAACTGTATGGCGAGATGAAATAATTATCTTTGAATTTCTCATAAATTTCAGGACAATGTTTCTTGATCTGATATAGAAGTTCGAAACCTTTAATTATTCCATAAACACACAGAACCAGCCCGAATGGAAAAGTAATTAACAATAGAACTACAGATGTATAAAATGCAATATTCATAATGACAGCGAAATGTCAAATCTAACCCGCAAATAAGCTGCGTACCAAACACCTTGTGAACCTTTGCGGCCTTTACGATTGTGCGCCCATCTTCTCACGTCAGCTTCATTTGCATTGTTGGAGAATTTTTTGCTTACATCTTATTAAAGTAATTTTTAGTGGCTTTATGCAAAATTAAACAGCTAACTACTACAATGCCGACAAAAAGAACATCAGTCAAAAAATGAAAATCTAGATCTGAAAATAAAATGACAAGTGACATTTCAAAAATAGTCAAGCCAAAATATATCCACAAACCTAAAAGTATTATCAGAGAACGAGGTTTGTTTGTTGCCTCCCTGAAAAGGTGACCTTGGGATTTTATCTGGCTAACAGGATCCAGATTAACATAAACACCGATGGGTAGGCCGCACTTTGAACAAAAAGTAGCCGAAATGCTATTTCCCGTTAAGCAACTCGGGCAACTTTTGTTTTGATTTGAAATTGTATTTTCCACTTGGACTCTCTAACGTTTAGGATAACCAGCGGGACATATTACTGTCAAATTAGCACGGCCTATACGGAAAACCGCATCGTTTTTCCCGCTGTGCCTCGGCGAAGCTATGCGAAGACGGGTCCGTTTCATCCGCTTAGGTAATTCAGTCCTCTTTAATTCGTTATTTTTTCGGCCTTTTGAATATTCACAATTTTTGCTTTATAAGCCTTAAAAAGAATATACGGTACAAGGTCTTCAAGATTCCTCAAACCTTTAGATCCTAATGTAGTCCTTTTATTACTGGACATTCCTTTTATATAATAGACCCAGTATCCACCACCTCCATAACCATAAGCGATCCGTCTGTATTTTCCAAATTCTGATATTTCTTCCCAGCTTAATTTTACGGAGTTGAACGGCTTTCTAATTTCGATTGAACTAGCATCTGTAATTATACACATTTCAACATTGCGCCAGTATTCAATAAAACCCCCTAATATAATTGTAGCTAATAAAACTAGAACCGTTGAATAAATGTAATTCTCTACGGGAAAAGCTTCGTAAAAAAAACCTTTGACAAGAATAAAACATACGAAGCCCAAGAAAAAAAGTGGGATATAATGTAGCCTCGAATATCTGAATACGTTGCTCATTTGTAATGGTAGATTACCAACCCTTAGCCTTCGCCGGTGACCAGCGGCCCAAAAGAATTTCAAGTCTGCATGGCCATTACGTAAAGCCGCGGTCTGCACACCGCCGTGCCGTGGCGAAGCTTCCTTTTAGCGAAGACTGGTATGCTCCAGTGGCATGGTAAGATACCACTCTAAAAGCTAAAACTTATTAATAGCCAAATGTAGGGTAGCACACAAGCGCAAAAAAAAGTCACTAAAAAATGGAGCGAAGACCATCCAGTAAAAAAATAAAATTTATTTGAGAAACGAGAAGCAACGAAAAACGCAATTAAAATTGCCCATGTAACGATAAAGGACCTCAGACCTGGAATCCCAAATATCAAAGCACCGTAGGTTCCTATTATCAAACTTAGGGATTTAATAAGTTTAATCGTCATCTAACGTTTGCAGTCGGTAGCGGCCAAAATATCTGTCAAACAAGTACGACCTTAACGTAAAACCGCGGTCTACACGTCACCGTGCCGTGGCGACTTGTCCCGTCGTAGTTTTAACGAAGACGGAAGCTTTTTCTCGCGAAGACTGGCCGTGCCTCGGCGTAGCCTTTTTGGCGAAGACTGGTCAGCTCCATCCCGCTGGTTAGGTTATCCAGAGCGGGATTAATCCCTTAACTTCAAATATGGTTAAAATAGTGCCAATGATAAATAAAAAGAGCCAAAAGAAGGTTACGAATAAATATAACTTGCCGTCATCTTCTTTTTCAAAAATAAAAAATCCCATGCCTGAAATATTAGTGGCGATGCCATTTACAAACAAAGAAAATGAATAAAGAGAAAAGACCAGGATGAAAGACCAGACATACTCTCTCGGCAACGTCCAGTTTTCTTGCATGAACAAGTACATAGTCAGCCAAGTGAATAAGAAAATAGCAGAAAGGACAGTAATAGACCCGCACTTTGCTGATTTTAATGAATAAATCTCCATTATTAGTAACCTAACGTTGCGGATTTCCTGCAGGCGGCAGTGCAGTCGATGACCAAATGCCTTCTACGATAAAACGCGCAAATTGTTCCTGTCAGGTGCATCCGTCTTGTTGGCAACCTTCTTTGGTGGTTCATTGCCGTTCAGGTCAATGAGTGTTAGTTCTTCGATCCCGCCCTTATCCAACCTGCCGCGAAATATCTTACCAAATCTGGCAAACACCAGTTTTCCCTTTTGATCGAGTTCTGCCCAGGTTGCATCGGCGATCGTAATCGGAGTGCCGTTCTTCGTTATGAGTGTGTAACGCTCGACATAAGGACCTCCGTATGATTCGAAATCAATCTTGAGCAACTCCCTACGGAGTCTCTTTCCCGCACGCCCCTCCTTCTCCCATATCTCAGTCTGCTCAGTCTGCCAGCCTGACCATCCTGCCATCTTGAACTTGCCATGTTGCGTGCAGATCCATCCTGTCTGTGTCAGTCGCATTGAGTGAATTGGTTCATCTTCGCCACTCGCCTCTGGGTTCGGCATGACTTTGAACATTGAAGAGACATGTTTTGGGTGAGGGCTCGCCGAGTCTGGCCGATGGTTAAGCCAGACGTCACTATTAGACTTGAAAAGACCGCCACCATGCCAGCAATCACCTTTGGGCCAAAGCATCAACGCCTTGTATTGCGGAGGGGCACTGATTGCAGTCCATGCATACGTATATCCATCAGTGTCCTGGATAGTGCGCTTATTGATCTTTGAAGCGAAATATATGAGAAACCTACCATTGGGGGAAAGGTCACTCCGATGCTCGTAAATTCGGCCCTTGAACCAGTGGCCCATGTCGAAGGAGTCCGAGTCTGTCCTCCACTTAACCAACTGTGTCCACTTGCTTGGACCCCGTCTAAAAAGAACACAGACCGGCGCTTCACGTGCCATGATTCCATAGATGCGACAGTAATCCTTCATTGATCTCCAGCCAACGTCCGCTAGTGAGTAGCGGCCTAAATTAATTTCAATTTTGCACCGCCTTTACGTAAAACCGCGATCTTCACGCCGTCTGCTCAA
>JASJCE010000379.1 GCA_030066155.1 Desulfobacterales bacterium
GCCTCCTGCCTTTGAGTATCCACAGGCCTTTACGTAAAACCACATAGTTTTCCCGGTTAGGTTAAGCGATGTTAGCGGATCCTAAATTTATAATGGCTTGTTACAGAAACACACTATTCAGTTCGTCTCTAAAATTTATGAAAAAATTATAAAATTTTCTTTCGATAAGATCGCCGTTTTCACAAAAATACTTATCTATATCGTCAAAGATTTCGTACCGTTGATCATCGAAACTTTCTAACCATTTATTTCTATTCTCTCTATCATTCGGAATCGAATCGATTGCTAAAATGTTCAATACTTTTTTCATCTGATCATGAATCTCAGTGAACCCATATGTTAACGTCTGGTCATATAGCAAATTAAATGTGTCCCCAGTGCTATTTGATAGATATTGGTAAAACCCTCCATTATCGATTTCTGCGATCATCATAAAAAAGTCATAATAGAATTGAATGAGTTCTGACCTCTTAATATCCTCATTATTGATATAATCTATTATTTCAAAATACTCTTCTCTTTCTTTTAGTGTGAGAGGTAAATCGTTGCTCATTTTCAAATACTCATACTTAGTTTGTTTCCTGAACTACTATCAACGCTAAAATTGCGATTTACCTGGCGCAGAGGCACCCCAGTACTTTCCAGTAGCTGAGGACTCTCAATGACCTTAAAACACAGTAAGCGGTACTACCCCTGAGATCAGGTGCAACCGTCTTAAGCCCTGGACTCAGCATGCCATCTAATGGGTTGCATACCGATAGCCAGTGATAGGCTGCGCTTTTCTTGGGCCATGCTTTTTTACTATTTTAATCTGAGCATTTATAAAATTTTTAATAGATTCCTTCACCGCAACTGGATCTTTGAGCGCCTTTTTATATGACTCAATTGCCTTGTCTCCAGATCCAATCCATTCATAGTTCTGAGCCAATCTAATATTAGCAATGAGATTTTGTGGCTTAATAGAAACAGTCTTTAATAATTGGCTAATTGAATTTTTATAATCATGATCCTTTTCGTAAAACCTCGCAATAGTGATGTGTAGGCCAAACGATAAATCCTCATCACTATTGTTAAGAGACTTTGCCAGCAAATTTTGGCAGAATCCTATCCCCTGAACCGGCATTTGGCTGATTTCTTCATGATATAGTCGCTCAAAAACCTTCCTACCAAATGTGTCTGCAATTTTCTGACTTATGCTTTCTTCAAGCTCCTTTTCAATGTTAGCGAGATCATCATTTCTTACTTTTCGTCCAGTAAGTTTTCTTGATCCCAATAGAGGCATTATCAAAACACCAAATAGTCCAATTATTAGCACGAATGTTGTTGGCAGGAGTTTATTACCTAAAAAGGAATTGATAAAATAGCATGCCACCGTTGCAATTAGGACATAAACCGTTCCAAAAAGTTGAACTTTCCGCCAAAATTTCCTTTCTGATTTAATCATGAATCTTCTTGGGGCTTAACGCGGAGCTTGAGCAGCGCTGGATAAAACGCAAGAAACTCGATAACAGCAGATCAGTATTACAAAACCGAAACTCTGAAAATCGGCACTGCTTTAGGCGTCTGGCTCCAAGCTCTTTGTTGGGTTTAAATTTTTAACTTGACACCTACCAAAACAAGTTGTACATTATCCTGTACAATAATTGAGAATTTAGAGGTGTCACATGAAAGCCATTACATATACAGCAGCACGGCAAAATCTTGCAAAAACGATGGAAAGCGTGTGCAAAGACCACGCACCCATCATCGTCACACGTAAAACAACCGATTCGGTGGTCATCATGTCTCTTGAGGACTATGAAGCCTTGGAAGAAACTGCTTACCTTTTACGTTCTCCAAAAAACACAAGGCGCCTTATTGAATCCATCGCTCAGCTCGAAAGGGGCGAGGGAACAGAAAGAGAGCTTTCAGATTGAAGCTCATTTTCTCAGAAAATGCCTGGGATGATTATTTGTATTGGCAAAAGACCGACAAAAAAATCCTCCGGCGAATAAACACATTAATAAAAGAGATTAAACGAAATCCTTTCGAAGGCATTGGCAAACCCGAACCGCTGAAACATGCTCTGTCAGGATATTGGTCCCGTCGAATAAACGACGAACATAGAATTGTATACAAAGCTTTCGCCGATTCTATTTTGATAGCCCAACTTCGATATCACTATTAATTGCACACACCGTCTTCAATACCCAACGTTTTCGGAATTAGCTGCAGGGCACTTTACTTTGAGAACCGAAGGGTTTTACGAAAACCACCTAACTTTTCCTGCTGTGCCGTGGCGAAGCTTCCTTTTAGCGAAGACTGGTCTGCTTCCAGGTAAAGGCACCGGTTACCCGGCGCCCTCCCCACAGATCCGTACGTGAAGGACTCCCTCATACGGTTCCTCAGTAGTTACCGGCCTGCGCCAGTAGCTAACCAAACCGGCGACACCCAGTTTGGCGCATAACTTTGCTGCCCATTAGGCTAATCAGATATTGTGGACTATCCTGGGTTTAGGAAGCGGAAAGCTCGCTCGTATTTTCTCGAACTTCGCTACGCTTATACCGCCTTTATGGCTGCGGCGACTGAGCCAATACCGCCAGGCCTTTTCCGTAAATTCAAATACGACCTCAAGGGGCTTGTAGTTGCTGCGCACTCCAAAGTATTGGTAGTAGCCCCGCAACTTCGAACAAAGCGCCCGATATTGCTCCTTGATTGGCTCGTGACGATTCTCCCGACACCACTGCCAGAGTCTTTTCATACATCGACTAAGACCCTTGGCTGCGGTTTTCTTCTTTATCACCCAGTAGCCTCGACGCGATTTTGACCAGTAAAAGGTGAACCCCAGAAAATTAAATGTACCTTTCCCTTTGCCTTTTACCGTTGACGGGGGTCTTCTAAAGTCTATGATCGCCGTCTTTTCCGCGTGAAGGGCCAGTTCATACTCCTTGAACCGCTTTGGCAGTGCTGTCATGATCCGTTTTGCATCCGACTCTATCTCACAACCGATGATGAAGTCATCCGCCCAACGGATGATAAAGCACTTTCCCCTCATTCGAGGCAATACCTGCCCAACAAACCAATCGTCGAGCACGTAATGGAGAAATATGTTGGAAAGCACCGGCGAAATTACCCCGCCTTGGGGAACTCCCTTACCCGGGTAAGACAGAGTCCCTTCTTCCATCACCCCTGCGTTCAACCATTTACCGATCAGACGCAGTATCCCTCCATCATTGACCCTTCGCTTGATACATTCGCGCAGTAATTTATGGTCAATGTTGTCAAATAGTCCTTCGATATCCGCACTGACTATCCAGCCAATGTTCAGCTTACGGCACAGGTCACGCAGCTCGTGCAGTGCCTTGTGCTGGCTGTGGCCCTTTCGAAATGCATGGGAAAAATCAAAGAAGTTCACATCATATATGATGTTCAAGATCGTAGACACCGCCCGTTGGACAATCTTGTCCTCCAGCGCGGGGATTCCGATCGGCCTCTTCTTCCCACCTTCCTTGTCGATCCAGATCCGCTTTACCGGTGTGGCAACGTACTGACCTCTGCGCAGCCGTTGATGTAGATTATAGAGGTTCTCATCAAGATTCTTGGCGTACTGCTTGGCCGTAATCTTGTCCACTCCGGCTGACTTGCTCTTGCGAAGCTGACGGAAGGATTTCTTCAACAGGTACACGTCAATCCTGTGGGCCACAGAGGTGAACACCAAATTCGGATCACTCTCTGCCAGCATTTTGATCCGAACCAGCGATGATTCGCCCACTAACAACGGCGCACCTTCTCTGTTCGCATCTTCCGAACCCTGGCCAGAATCGTCAGCGGCCTTTGCCGCAATTCTCTGGTTGGCTGTGGATATGGTTGGTGATTTCTGCGTATCTCCCATAGTTCCTGCCAGAGAAACGTTATGCCCGGCTTCACCTTCCCTGCAGTGGGTCGCTTGGGCCTCACTTCCCCACCTTACCGGTCGGCCCTACGGCGCCGACCTTCGGTACTATGATCCGCTAAGACTGCCGAAAGCCCATCCCGGGTTTGTTCGCTCTTCGCTATCCGCCCCCGGTACCTTGTATTGCTTCATTTATTCGTATCTCGCTGAAAAGCTGAAGCTGTCTTCTCAGCGCATGGATTTTCCCCGGTTCGCCGCCGGGTGGCATCCCTGCCATTTATTGTACAAGGAGACAAATCGGCTCTCCCCAGTTCCCGAGCTACCCCTTTGAGCACATGCCCTGGTCTCAGACCCCGGCGGTGTCCCTGATACTCGCCATCTCGCGTCCGGGACTGCTGCCTTCCGCCCACTGGAAAGCGTCGGCTTTTATCCTGCAATGCAGAACTTATCCTTACGGTCCGCAACTATACATTTTTCGGGGCTCTATACACGGCCTATGCTCTTGCTCCATCCGGCTCCAGACTCCCGTTACCGGGTTTGCCTGCGGATTTTGCTACTGAGCTGGTGGCTAACCTTTACTCAGGTGGGACTTTCACCATCGGTGATCACCCACTGGGTAACATTATCGAATTTCATCCCACCAAGCGGGAATCCCAACGATTTGAATTTATCTCGGCACGATCGGCGTTTGGTTATGCCACGCTGCTCTTTTTGACAAAATGTGTGGCATATGTTTTTTCGATGTTTGGGTCACTTGACTTGGAAAACCTCAAATCGATCTTATTTCCTTTTCCCCACGATTTGTAACCGGTCCAACTGGGCTCCAATTTGCCATTAAGGCTGTTCCAGCGAACTGTCTTCATAACAAAATTTATCTTGCGCATATTAATCTTGATTACTCGCTCCAGATATGGAACCCGCTTCATCCTCCAGCTTTCATAATCCTTGCGATCGAGGTAACCCAGCTTCATGAAAACGTCAACAAAACTGATATAACCTTTTTCCTTTAGAAGCTCAGATGTTACGGCACTCAGCTTTGATTGGAGTTGTTTACGATTCGGTGCCATGAATCACTCAAGGGGCATAACGGCCCGAGATGAGCTGCAGATCACCATATTTTGAAAACCTTAAAACTTTACGTGAGCCGCCCGGCTTTTACTGCTGTGCCGCGGCGAAGCTTTTTCTCGCAAAGACTGGTCAGCTCAATCTCGATTGTTAGATGACATAATTTGCTTATAGATTGACTTTAAGCAGCTCTCCGCAAGGAGACAGACAATTGATAGCCAAGAGTCGAAAGTGCCTGCTCTATTCGCGGTAGCTTAGTTTGGTGCCGGGGAGAAAGCATTCGGCGTATTTCCTTTTCATCCACACCCAGCTTGCGGGCCAGTTCAGACTTTCTGATGCCAGTTTCACGTACTGCAATATATAGGGCTGCTTTGGCAGACATTCTGGCTGTCAGCGAAATAGAGTGTTGTCCTTTTCGAACGGATGAAGGGAAGGGGAAATCAAGGTTGTCAGCAATGGAAACTGCAATGGCTTCTTCTAGACAATCACGTGCCTCCTCCAGAGCTTCAGCCATAGTTTTACCGTCAGTGGCTGCAAATGGAATATCCGGAAATGTGACCAGGAAAAATCCGGCCGCATCTTTTTTGATTTTAGCTGGATAGATAAATTGAAACATGCGGTTACCCCCTTATTCTATGTCATTTTTGTCAAGGCCAAGATCCGTAAGCATCTTGCTCAAAAGGCCTGGCCCGATTTCTTTTCTGCGATCTTTGAGAATTGTCTTATACCGGCCGTAATACAAGGTACCATGGCTGCCTTTTCCGCGTTTCGTCTCAAAACGGACAGCGATATTATTTTGCTTACCAAGTTTTTTCAGCTTCTTGAGAAGTTCACTGCCGTTCATGTATGTTTTATAGGGCTTTTTTGTCCGAGTGTCAAGGCAAAAATGTCCGAACTTAGTAGGCGTTGATGAAGGCGACTAGCATATCGAAAAATGCGCTCAGCTGAGGCAATCTCATAATTTGGTGTATCTTGAGTAAATCTAGGGAGCATCTAACGCGGAAGTGAACAGCGGCCTGTGCGTGCCGTAGTGCCTTAGGGGACGTTCCTCAAAATCTCGGATTTATCCTCTTCCCAAAGCTTCCATCCGTGCTCCTCGACTATTTTCCGTCCTCTCATCGCGGATTCGCTCGCCGTCGAGGAGGCGATTTTCAGTTTTTTCGATATCGAGACCGCGCTCATACCTAGCTCTCGCGTCCCCCAATAACATAGCACACTTCGAGCCTGTACCATTCTTCGTTGCTTTCCGCCAGTCAATAAGTCCTTGAAGGCAAGACCGAATAAACCGAGCACTCGACCGACCAACCAGTCAAAGTCGTACCCCAATTCACGGATTCTATACTTTCTATCTAAATTCTCTTGGGCAGCCTTTAATACAGTTTCGACGAAATCCCCCTGGCCCAGGATGCGTTCATCACCCTTCATCCTGCTCTCATCGTTGCGCATGGCCTTCAATGCGGACCACCCTCCGGCGCTTCTCACTAACCCGCCACCCGTCAAATCGGGCCGGCGTCCCGCCGCAACTCCCTTCTTCACAAACTCAAGATAAAGTCTGCGGGCTTCCGGAACCTTCTTGCCAAAAAAATTAAGTATATAATCGACATCTTGAAAGCTAGGCTCGGTTTTTCCCATCAAGGCGTAATGTCCGCAGTAAGGGTATGTATTTAACCCCTTTAGTTCCTTAACGATTCCGGCTCGCAAGGGATTCAAGTGAATATAGCGCACGAGTTCCAATAGGTACGGATTTTCCTGGCACAATATGGACTTGTATCGATTCTGAAACAAGTGACCATGGCGACGATGGCGACGGTTAAAACTCATCGCATATCCGGTTAAAAGCCTGCGCATTACCGTGGCGATGGGGGCGGTACCTGTCCTCAATAATAAGTGAAGGTGATTTGTCATAAGCGCCCATGCAAAGCAAGGAGTCTTACTATCGGACAGGATATCGCCGAGTCGATCTAAAAAATCATCACGGTCGAGATCATCAAAAAAAATTTTTCTTCGATTAATCCCTCTCACAATTAGATGGTGCAGTGCTCCAGGAGCATCTATACGGGCTTTTCTTGGCATGTCATTCAGGTACCAAATATTTCGGATTTTGTAAACCGTAAATCCGAGGAACGTCCCCTATAGCTTTCGAGACCTGCTGGATGATCCCAGTGCAGAACCCCTCCTGTCCCTGCTGGCCTTTGACGGCGATCGGGCTGTAGGGCATATTCTCTTCACCCGGGCGAGGCTGGAACCGGAAGCCCCGGTATCAGCCTCCATCCTTGCTCCTCTGACAGTGATCCCCGACAATCAGAAACAAGGCGTTGGCGGTGAACTCGTCAGGCAGGGGTTACAGGTCCTGTCGGAATCCGGTGTGGATCTCGTTGT
>JASJCE010000380.1 GCA_030066155.1 Desulfobacterales bacterium
TGATAATCTCATGCGGTATCTTTTTTTTCTTCAGAAATGAAATCGCGCGGGTGGACATATTCTTGCGTTAACCGTTTGGGGGTTCAAGGTTCATGGGTTGATGTGGCCGCAAAAAGGCGCAAAATGCGCAAATACAAATTTCGTACTAGATTAGGAACATTAGTTTATGACATCAAAACATACGGATTCGATCAGCTTTTTTCAGATGTGGTTAATTTTCAGCGAATTCAACAAAGAAAACAGCCACGAATGAACACGAATTTTCACGAATAATCGTTTTTCTAACGTCCAGTAAGAACATGAAAACTATGTGCAAGATCCCGTTATGTATCCATAGTCTACTAAAGACCCGTCTATAATCCTTGAAAATCTTCAATTGACATTAGGATTTTCAAGGATTATGATAGCACCATGATTCCAAGGCCAGAAGCCGTCAGCGATATTGAGAGATCCTTCCAGGTGCACCCGGTAACGGCCCTATTGGGGCCGCGACAATGCGGCAAGACAACCCTGGCTCGGATGATTTCTGAGCATAAACCATGTGAATATTTTGATTTGGAAAATCCAGTAGACTCCCGTCGGCTTTCCCAGCCCCTTCAGGCACTTGAGAACCTTGAGGGTATGGTAATTATCGATGAAGTTCAACGGCGTCCGGAACTTTTTGAATTGATCAGAGTGCTTGTAGACCGGTCCGATAACACAGCTCAATTTCTGCTGCTGGGCTCTGCTTCGCCGCAGATCATCAAAAATGTCTCCGAATCTTTAGCAGGTCGTATTGGGTTTGTCGATCTATCTGGTTTTCACCTGACAGAAGTCGGAGTCGACCAGATAGAAAAGCTCTGGTTACGTGGCGGTTTTCCAAATTCCTTTTTGGCCGAAAATAGCGATGCCAGTGATGTCTGGCGCTCAAATTTCGTGCGGACCTTTTTGGAACGCGACATCCCCCAACTCGGGATAAACATACCCGCTGAGACATTGAGAAGATTTTGGACGATGGTCGCACACTATCACGGTCAGATTTGGAATGCAGCCGAATTTGCAAGATCGTTGGGCACTTCCGAAAACACTGCCCGCCGCTATCTGGATATTTTAGCGGGTGCCTTCATGGTACGAATCCTTCCGCCCTGGTTTGAAAACCTGCGCAAACGCCAGGTTAAAGCCCCCAAAATATACATTCGGGATAGTGGTATCCTGCATTCTCTGCTGCAACTATCCAACCTCTCCGATCTCCAGGGGCATCCCAAAATAGGCGCATCGTGGGAAGGATTTGCCATCGAGCAAATAATCGGTGCTCTCAAGACCCGTGATACATACTTCTGGGCTACCCATGCCGGAGCAGAGCTCGATTTGATGGTTAATTTCAAAGGCAAGCGATATGGATTTGAGTTAAAATACGCAGATGCACCCGGTAGAACACGCTCGATGCATGTGGCTTTGGAAGATCTCAATCTTCAACATTTATGGGTCGTATATCCCGGCAACCAGCAATATCAACTGCATGATAAAATCACCACCCTTCCGCTGGAATCGGTGTTACCCCAACTAAACTAAAACCAATTGGGAGTTGTTACTTTTTCTTATTCTTTCCGCCGCGCATCGTGTGGCGCTTATGCGCGGACAGCACCGCTTTGCGCATACGGATGGATTGGGGGGTGACCTCCACCAGCTCGTCCTCCCGGATAAAGCTGATGGCCTGCTCCAGGGTCATGGCTTTGACAGGAGACAGAATAACGGCGTCATCCTTGCCCGAGGCCCGAATGTTGGTCAATTTTTTTTCCTTGCTGGGATTGACGTCAATATCCTGGCTGCGGTTGTGCTCGCCCACGATCATGCCTTCATAGAACGGATCACCGGGAACCGCAAAAAGCCGACCGCGGGGCTCCAGGTTATACAGGGCATAGGCAACCGCCTTGCCCGTGCGGTCCGCCACGATGGAGCCGGTAAACCGGCTGGGGCACTCGCCACGAAAGGAGCCGTATCCGTCAAACAGTGAATGCATGATGCCGGTGCCCCGGGTGTCGGTCAAAAACTCGTCCCGGTATCCGATCAGAGTGCGGGCCGGCACCGAAAACTCGATGCGCACGCGTCCCTTGCCATTGTTGATCAGGTTGGTCATTTTGCCCTTGCGCAGGGAAAGCTTTTCCGTCACCACGCCCATAAATTGCTCTTTACAGTCAACCATCAACCGTTCCATTGGTTCCTGCTTTTCGCGGTTTTCATAGCGAAATATGACCTGGGGTCTGCCCACGCAAAATTCATAGCCTTCACGCCGCATGGTCTCAATCAGGATGGCCAGTTGAAATTCGCCCCGGCCATTGACAAGGATGCTGTCACGCTCTTCGGTTTCGGCAAGCTCAATCGCCACATTTACCAGGGTTTCTTTAACCAGTCGCTCGCGGATTCGGCTGAACTGGATGTACTTGCCCTCCTTGCCCCCAAATGGAGAATTGTTGAAGAGAAACTTGATGGATACTGTCGGCTCATCAACGCAGATGCGCGGAAGCGCCAGGGGCGCCAGCTGATTGCAAATCGTGTCGCCGATTTTGACATCATCGATACCGGCCAGCACCACGATATCACCGGCCTGCACCACGTCTACGTCTTTTAGCTGCATGCCCTTATAAACCTGCAGTTTCGAGACTTTCAAAGGCACGCTGTGACCATTTTCACCCAGGCACACAAGGCTGTCATTGGACCGGGCCGTACCGTTGAAAATCTTGCCGACCGCCAGACGGCCCAGGTAATCCGAATACCCCAGGTCCGATACCAGCATCTGGAACGGTGCGCCGGGATTATGGGATGGGCCGGGAACGGCCTCAAGAATCGTTTCAAAAAGATCATTTAAGTTTTCGCTATCTTCATCCAGACTTTTTGCCGATACACCATCGCGGCCGACGGCGTATAGCAGTGGAAATTCTAGCTGGTCTTCGGTCGCATCCAGATCGATCAGGAGATCATAAATTTCATCGAGGACCGCCTCGGGGCGGGCGTCCCGTCGGTCGATTTTATTGATCACCACCACTATTTTTAAACCGGCCTCCAGCGCTTTTTTGAGGACAAACCGGGTTTGGGGCAATGGACCTTCCGAGGCATCCACCAGCAATATTGCGCCGTCAGCCATAGACAGGGCCCGCTCCACCTCGCCCCCGAAATCCGCATGACCGGGCGTGTCGATGATGTTGATGCGGACACCTTGCCACACGACGGAGCAGTTCTTGGCGGCTATGGTAATGCCGCGCTCTCTTTCCAGATCCAGAGTGTCCATTAGCCGGTCGTCCATCTCCTGTCCGGCCCTGAATACACCGCTCTGCTGGAACATGGCATCCACCAGGGTCGTCTTGCCGTGATCAACGTGGGCGATAATGGCAATATTTCGCAGGCTATTGTTTATCAACTTGTTTTGCATGGTAAACAGGCAAAAATTTAATGAACTCAGAGGGTAAATTTCAACGATGAGATCATGGGGCAATCACAATCTGGCCACAATCAGATCGAAACGAGCAATATAAACATTGATGTCTTAAATACAATATAAGCTTAGTTTTGAAAGCTCCTAAATTCTTGTTAGCTATGATAATTCCTGTTATATCCTAATCTGGAGAACCTGATACCAAAAAATAAAAACAATCACGAAACCACGAAAGGACCCCGGTTAAACAAAAAAGAAGGTTTAACTGGGCAGGCAAAAACACGAAAAAAAGACACTATGGATTTCGCGCGTTCTAAACTTCGTGTTCTTATATGAAACTTCAAATAGATGAAGATATGTGGAATGGATTCGATTTTTATTAGGTTTATTTAGACAGGATTTACAGGATTATCAGGATTCTTTTCGCCTGCGGCGAGGGGTCTTTCGGCCGAAGGCCGCATATCCTAATTATCTTGTTAATCCTGTCCAATTTTTTTCTTTAAGATAAGAATCCATTCCTCTTTTTCTTTCAAAATCTAAGTTTACTTTTCCGATCAGACCGGCTGACTTTTAGCCGGAGGCGGCGCTCGTGTGAAGATGTTTTTGGTTAAAAGAAATTACCCTGAGGTTCCTATCTGGCCGAGACTGATTCCCTGAACATGCGCCACTTTTAGGATGATCATCTGAGCAATTCTATGCCGGATAATTCACGCGAACGGTTAATCGTGTTCACCCGCTACCCGGAGCCCGGTACGACCAAAACCCGCATGATACCGGAATTGGGTGAAGAGGGCGCTGCCGATCTCCAACGGCAAATGACCGAGCACATCATATCCAGAGCTAAAGCGCTAAGCAATGAACACACCATTCCGGTCGAAGTCCGGTACGAAGGCGGCAATGAAAAGTTGATGTCCGAATGGCTGGGTCCCGGGCTGTCATATTACCGCCAGGGTGAGGGTGACATCGGTCACCGGATGGGGCGGGCCCTTCAGGACGCTTTTGGGCAGGATTGTGAAACAGCGGTGATTATCGGGTCCGACATACCGGATATCACCACCGACTTAATGATCAGGGCATTTAGAGCACTTTATCAAAAAGATCTGGTGCTGGGTCCGGCCAGTGATGGCGGCTATTATCTGATCGGGGCTCACCGAAGATCGTTCAGGCACTGGCACCCCCGGATATTTCGTGACATTAGCTGGGGCACAGAACATGTTTTGCCACAGACGCTTGAAATCGCAGATAATTTAAAGTTAAAATATGACCTTCTGCACACACTCAGAGATGTGGACCGGCCCGAGGATCTGGGTGTATGGTACCGTGCAGCTGGTCGCCCCCCTTCTCAGGCATCATCCAAGCCCATTTCCGTTATCATACCAACATTAAATGAGGCCATGTCCATCGAGCAAACCGTTTCAAATCTCAAGAGTTGGGGCCAGCTTGAGATCATCGTCGTCGACGGCGGCAGCCAGGACGCAACTGCCGCAGTCGCAAAAGCCGCGGGCGCAGAAGTCCTGACGTCGGAACCTTCCAAAGCCAGACAGATGAATGCCGGTGCTGCCAGGGCGACCGGCGATATTCTCCTGTTTTTGCATGCCGATACACGATTACCGGATAATTATGATAACTGTATACGAACAGCTCTGGACCAGGACCAAATAAGTGCCGGGGCGTTTTCACTTGGCATCGATTCCGATGCCAGCGGTCTTCGGATTATCGAGAACGTAGCCAATTGGCGTTCCAGAGTCTTTCAAATGCCGTACGGAGACCAGGCGCTGTTTGTCTCACGCGAGATCTTCAATCAAATTGGCGGTTACCCGGATTATCCGATTATGGAAGATTTCGAATTTGTCCGCAGACTGAAGCGCCTGGGCAAAATCGCCATTTTACCGGAATCCGTCCGAACCTCCCCCCGCCGCTGGCAAAATCTGGGAATATTAAAAACCTGGCTGCTTAACCAGTTGATTATCCTGGCTTACTACTGCGGCATCTCTCCGAAACGCCTGTCAAAGTGGTACCATCGTGACAAAGGCACATCGTGACAAGCAGACTATTAATTTCTCTGCCCGATGAAGCGACAAGACTGGTTAAGCATCTCGCAATACTGATAAATCCGATTCAAACCGAATCGAGATGTAAACCAGGCAGAGAAATTACTAAAGTATTATGAAGTAGTCCCGATAATACTTGAAGTCGGAAAATAAGTTTCACCTGTGGTCCTGATTATCCATTACTGTTTCGAAAAAATTCTCCCGATTTTATAGGCCTGAAATGGAATATCATTCACTTCGAAAAACTGTTTTTCAGGGCATCCATTTGAATCCATCAAAACCACGGTTTCATTAACTGCTCGATGATTCCGTTTTCAATAATTGACTATGAATATTGAAAATTCCCACAAAATAGTGTTTGAAAGGCCCGATCTCGCGGAGTTGACCGAACAATACACCGTAGTTGATCCCCATTTTCACACCCACTACTCGGATGGTTTCAATTCGGTCAAAGCAATTGTAAAACGTGCGCGCGAATTAGGCATCGGCATCGCCGTCACCGATCACAACGATATTAGAGGGGCAGTTGAACTCCATCGGCATAAAAACATATTGAGCATTCCAGGGATCGAAATCACCTCCTGCGAAGGCACCCACATACTCGTATATTTTTACGACATTAAAAGCCTCAAAACGTTTTATCATACCGATATCAAGTCAAATATGGGGCACGATATAATGAGTTCAACGAAGCTGGAAATGGAAGCGATTATCGAACGGGCCCGTCAGTTTGAATCGATAATTGTTTTCCCCCACCCGTATAGCGCAACATTCACAGGCATTCACAATTCCTATTTTTCGGAAGAAAGACTTGAGCAGTTGTTCAGGATGGTTGACGGGGTTGAGGTCATAAATGCAGAAAATCTTAACAAATGGAACCTTCGCAGTTCACTGCTGGGCTTCAATCTGGATATCGGGCTAACCGGCGGCAGCGACGGTCACCGCCTGGCACAGATGGGAAGAGCCGTGTGCTATGCGGGGTGCAGAAGAAATCGACGGGCGTTTCTGAATGCCATCAAAAACAAGCAGACCAAAGTGGTCGGCAAGGAAATTGATCTCATCCGCAAAGTGACCTCAAACGGCGTTAAGCTGCGAACCAACTTCAAGAACTGCCCGGATCTGGTGGAAAAAAATCTCAGGTACAGCTGCTCGGTGATCAATTCAAAATCAAAAGTATTTCGAGACAATGTCAAACGCAGCTTTAACGGCCGGTTCCGTGACAAGCGAAAAGGCTCCGCCGCGATCTAAGCGGTCGAAAATCAGGTCAGTTGGCCGGAAGCCCTAAATTCATCCAGGCTCCGCTTTTCAATTAACACAGCGCGGTTTTCCCGCACGGCTCTAATCTGATCAAATTCAATCATCTGGTAAATTACTTTACGTCCAACGCCTAAATATTTGGCCGCCTCTCCAACCGTCATCAGCGGAAAATATATATAGTTATCTTTCCTCATTGATATATTACTCCTTTGAATTCTGCAGGGCTGATTATTTGCGGAAATGCATCATATAATTGACATGCGTATTGCCGCCCATGGAATATGTTTTAAAAAAGGGGTTATAATGCAGACCGGTCAAATCCTTCTGGTATAAACCCGCGGACCGGGCCCAGGCGCCGAGCTCGGACGGTTTGACGAACATGCGGTAGCTGTGGGTTCCCTGCTGCACGATTCTCAGCACGTATTCGGCGCCGATGATCGCAAATATAAAAGATTTGAGGTTGCGGTTGAGGGTGGCAAAAAACACATCACCACCAGGCTTAACCAGACGGTGGCAGGCCGAAACCACCGAATCCGGCTCAGGAACGTGCTCCAGCAGTTCGAGACAGGTAACGATATCAAACCGGTCGGGATTTTTAGCGGCAAAGGCCTCTGCTGTGGACCACTGATAATCTATATCCA
>JASJCE010000381.1 GCA_030066155.1 Desulfobacterales bacterium
CCAAGCACACCATCACCCTCAATCTGGGGTCGGAAGATGCCCAAGGGGGAATAAAGGCCTTTTTGAAGAAGGAGAAGCCGGTGTGGAAAAATCGATAGCTGCTTCATTGATTTTTCCAATATTAAGCGTAAATCCCAAATTGCAAATCCCAAATATCAAATAAATCACAATAACCAAATTCAAAATTCCAAACCGGTGGATGTCCTTAATCAAAGGACAATCCATCCAGTTTGCAAAGTTAAAGAAAATTTTTTATCCTAACCGGAAAAATCCATTTTTTTATCCCTATTTGGGTCATTGAGTATTGTTATTTGGGATTTATTTGTAATTTGATGCTTGTGATTTGGAATTTTTTCTTAAGGATTGACTGAATCAGATTTGAAAATACGTTTTTCACGAGTAAATTATTATATTCTGGCAGCGAGCCGGGCTCCTTGATCAATTGCCCGTTTGGCGTCCAGCTCCACGGCCAGATCGGCTCCGCCGATCAGGTGAACCGGCATTCCAGATGCTTTCAATTCCGCCTCAAGATCCCGGAGTGATTCCTGACCGGCACAGATAACGACGGTATCCACCGCCAGACACCTGATTTGATCCTTGCGCTGGATATGCAGCCCGTCGTCGTCGATTTTTTCATATGTAACCCCGTTCAACATCGTGACCTGGCGCTGCTTGAGGAGAACGCGATGAATCCAGCCGGTGGTTTTGCCGAGTGAGGCCCCTATTTTATCGGTTTTTCGCTGCAACAGAAACACCTGGCGGCCTGATGAGCGAATTTCGGCCCGTTTGGCTTCCAGACCGCCAGGCAGTTGATAATTTCGATCCACGCCCCACTCCTTTAAAAATTCATTCACATCTAAACTGGAAGAAACGTCCGCCGGGTGGGTCAGATAATGTGCTACGTCAAAGCCGATTCCGCCGGCCCCCACAATGGCAACCCGTTTGCCGACTTCTTTTTTATCCCGCAGCACGTCAACATAACTGTGCACCATGGGATGGCTGATCCCTGAGATTTGAGGCTTTCGCGGTGTAACGCCGCTGGCGAGGATAACGGCGTCATAGTCACCGGCCATAAGATCGCCGGCTGTGATCCGTTTGGTCAGATGGACACGGACACCGGTTAACTCGAGCTGCCGCCTGTAGTAGCGCAGCGTTTCGTTAAACTCCTCCTTGCCCGGAATTTGATTGGCCATATTCAATTGGCCGCCGATCCGGTCATCCTGTTCGAACAGGACGACGCGGTGCCCTCGTTGAGCGGCAACCGTTGCAAAAGATAAACCGGCCGGTCCGGATCCGACGACAGCTATATTTTGGGCGCGGGCTACCGGATGGTATTGAAGTTCGGTTTCGCGGCAGGCCCTGGGATTGACCAGACAGGTGGCAATCTGACCCAAAAAGATATGATCCAGGCAGGCCTGGTTGCAGCCGATGCAGGTATTGATCTCATCGGACCGATTTTCGGCTGCCTTCAACATGAAGTCCGGATCTGCCAGAAACGGCCGGGCCATGGATATCATATCCGCATCCCCGCGAGCCAATACCGCCTCGGCTTCTTGTGGGGTGTTGATGCGATTGCTCGTCACGAGCGGAATGTTGACCTTGCCGTACAATCTGGCCGTAACCCAGGTGAAGGCCGACCGCGGCACCAGGGTGGCGATGGTCGGTACCCGGGCTTCATGCCAGCCAATGCCGGTATTAATAATTGTTGCTCCGGCCTGTTCGATTTTTTGGGCTAAACGAACGACCTCTTCCCAGGAACTGCCGTTCTTGACCAGATCGATCATCGACAGCCGATATATAATGATAAAATCGGATCCAACGGCCTCCCGGACACGCTTCACAATTTCGATCGGAAACCGGATGCGGTTTTCGAACGTGCCGCCCCAGCTGTCGGTTCGGTTATTGGTTTTCGGCACGATAAACTGATTGATCAGGTAGCCTTCCGAGCCCATAATTTCGACACCATCGTAGCCGGCCTGGCGGGCAAGGGTGCTGCAGCGGGCATAGTCCCGGATATGGTCCCAAATTTCATCCGCCGACAATTCCCGAGGCTTAAAGACGTTGATGGGCGCTTTGATTGGCGATGCACTCACCAATTTATCATGAAATGCGTAACGGCCGGTATGCAAAATCTGCAGGGCGATTGTACCGCCTGCCTGATGCACCGCTCCGGTAACGACTTGGTGTTTTTGCACTTCATCCCGGTCGGTCAGCTTTGCCGCACCGGGCGCTACACAGCCCGCCTCATTAGGCGCTACCCCGCCGGTGACAATAAGCCCCACGCCGCCGCGGGCCCGTTCGGCATAATAAGCTGCCAAACGCTCAAAGCCATCCGGCGCCTCCTCGAGCCCGGTATGCATCGATCCCATGAGAACGCGGTTTTTGAGTTTGGTGAAACCCAAATCCAATGGTGAGAGGAGGTGAGGGTACTTTATCTGTGTCATAATTAATTTCTGTCCGTGAAGATCGAAATAAGTTGTATCAAACTTTAAAATTCCAAATCACAAGCACCAAAAAACAAATAAATCTCAAAATTCAATATCTAATGACCAAAAAGTTTGCCAAGGATTGACACTATTTTGATTTTTCAAGGATTGAGGAGAATATTTTCTTTAATTCAGTGGCTTCCTGCATGAGCCTCTTTGCATCATTGGCGTTTTCAAGATCGTTCGTTTCGTGGATTAATCTGAGCCAATAGGCGCTTTCTTTCGATTCCTTGCGGCAGATCTTTATTCTCATTTTGAAATCTTTTTTGCTTAACGCCTCATTGGCTTCTATGTAGTTTGCACCTACCGATCCTGAAGCTTTGATCAACTGCTTGCCATCCTCGATGTTTGCAATTGTCTTAGGTAGCGTTTTAACAAAGATCCTGACTTCCTTGGCAAACTGAAATGTTCTTTCCTCAAGATCATAGACCGGTTTCGAATTTTGAATTTGGTTCATTGGAATTTATTTGTGATTTGGTGCTTGTAATTTGGAATTTGATTTAGTTATAGCCATCGAACAGCTCAAAATGCTTCATTTAATTGCCGGTTTAGCATGAACTATTCACGCCTTTCGTTCACTTTCGCGGTGTATGGCAATCATGGTGATATCGTCAAACTGCGGTGCGTTGTCGATGTGCTCGAACAAATCGCGCTTGATTTGCTCAATCAAGTCGGATGCCGTCGGGGGCGAATTTTTCAGCAGGGCCTTGAACCGTTTTTTGCCGAATAGATTTTCCTGGGGCGACATGGCTTCCGTGACGCCGTCGGTATAGCCGATTAAAATATCCCCGGGCGCCAGTTGAATCCAACGGATTTCATATTTCATGGCAGACATGATTCCCACTACGGGTCCGGTCGCTTTCAATTGCCCCTTGATCCCCGACGAATTAACGATGAAAAGCGGTTCATGTCCGCCGTTGACGTACGCCAACCTTCCGGTCGCGGGGTCTAAAACGCCAAAGAAAAGGGTGGCAAACATACCTTCTTCGCCGTGTTCTTCTGCAATGTAGTCGTTGGTCAGGGCAACCGCGTTCAGGACTTCGCTAAGAAAATCACCCCGGGAATCTGGATCACTTCCGGTCGAGCCGGGAACCGAAACACCCTGTAAATTGGTGTGCCCCGAAAAAACCCGAATCAGACTGCGAAACAGCGCCATAAACAGAGCCGAACCGACGCCTTTATCACAAACGTCGGCAATTACGAATCCGAGTAAATTTTCCTGCAGCCTGAATGCGTCGTAAAAGTCGCCAGACACCTGACGGGCCGGGTGAAAATAAATTGCGATGTCCCACCCGGGAATTTGGGGTATGTGCCGGGGCAAAAAATCCCGCTGAATCTTTTTGCCCTTGGCCATTTCGTTGTCCAATGCCTTCGAGTAAGCTTCAATATCTGCTTTCGCCCTTTCAAGGGAGCGATAGGATTCATTGAGTTTCGAATACAGGCGGGCGTTTTCAAGCGCGGCGCCGATTTGATTCGCCGTAATTTGCATCAAATCCGCGGCATCCTGTTTAAAATGCCCGGGATCTTCATGCAGTAGGGTGACAATTCCCAGAATGTCATGACCCTTGAGAATCGGTACGGCCAATGCCGAACCGACTGTGTAAGGCTGATTCGGCAAATCCACCCAGCGGTCGTCTGCCTTGGTGTCAACGATCAATCCCACTTTACGATGACGCCGTACCCAGCCGGCAAGACCCTCCTCGAAAACCTGACCGATAATTCTGGAACGCTGCTCGGGGGTCGGGTCAACGCGGGTCAGAATTCCGTCGACCACAGCACCATCATCGTCTAACAGAAACAGGCTGCCTTTATCGGCAGCAGTCAGTTCGGCCGATATTTCGAGGGTCTTCTGCAATAACCGGGTCATCACCCGATCATGAGATGAAGATCTCGCAAAGGTCACGAAATTCTCCAGCAATCGGCTTTGGACCTGGAGCGCCGCCTTTTCACTCCTGAGCTGATCGATTTTCTGCTTTAACTCGTGTTGATCTTCCAAATTTGTGGCCCTTTTTAGAATTTTGCACGTCACCAAATAACGTTTGACTCGGGTGCTCGGAAAAAGATATAAAAACCGTGGTTATCGTACATTAGATAGGTAAATAAGACAACTCCGCATTTATCTCAAAATCGGAAAGAAATATGGCGTGATGGGGATGAAAAGCGGGGTAATCCGTGGGATAAAGAAAGGAGGGGATCCCTGTGTTTGATAAAATACTTGTTGCCTTAAAATTCGGGCCGGCCAGTATCCACGCGCTCGAAAAAGCGCTTGAAATCGCTCGCATAAACGATGCTCACCTCCACATTTTTCATGCGATGGATTATTCTTTTCAAAACACAGATGAAACTGATCCTGAATTTGTTGCACTGAAACAGAAGACCGAAAACAGTTACCGGGAAAAGATCGAGCCGATCGTGGGGCATTTGAAGAATGTGACCTTCAAGAGTCACCCGGCGGACCCGGCTTTGCAGGTCTGTAAACTGGCGCACAAGCTGCCGGCCGATTTGATCGTGCTGGGTTGTCATCAACTATCCGAAAAAATTTCCATGGGCAGGCTGGATTACGTTGGCGTTACCATTCTGGAAAAATCCCCATGCCCCGTGATGCTGATACCTTATAAGGAATGACGAATGTCGATTGACGAATGGCGAATTGAGGTATTCTATCGATTCATAAAGAAGGGGGCAGAAGACAGAGGATGTTGCTGAGCTCACCCAATTATAACCTGCCAGCCTCCCGGCATCCAAGCGTCCCAGCCAGTGTGCCTTGCACCTTAAGCCAATCAACCATTCAACCAATCAACTGTTCGACGAAACTCAAAACGGCCAGAAGTTATTGTCATACCAGATCTGTTCGGTAAGCTCCTTGTCGATTTCGGATAAAAACTGCAGATGCTGTTTTTCCCAATCAGCCAGCCACCGGTATAAGGCTTTTTCGTTCGGATCATCAGTTTCGTCGGATCGGCTGGAGTAAAGTTTTATGGCATTTTCTTCCATCGACATCGCCGCCGATATCGCAGCAGCTTCGTAACTTGCCGCCGTCATTTCGTCTCTAAGCTCCCGGGTGAGGACCTTCGGGGCGACGTTACCATCGCCAGGTTCAGTCGGATTGAATTTCTGCGTGTTTTGGTAGGCTTTGAATTGGTCAGAGAGAATTTGTACATGCTTGACCTCTTCATCTGCCATCATTTCGAAAAATGCCTTGACAGCCTTACCGCTGGCCTGTTCGGCAACCTTGCTGTAAAACGCCCGTCCTCTTTTTTCCAGCAAAATAGCATGCTTCAAGATTTCCGTAGCTTTGGCTTCATCCATTATGGGTCCTCCTGTAAGCTCATAAGTTATACTCATATAAACATAGAAACGATCAGTCGATAATCAAGCAAAAATCCCAGCCATTAAGCGCGACGGCAGGGAAGCTTGGAGGCTCGGAAGCTGGAAAGCTTGAAAGCTATAAGATACGAAGCCCTTGTTTCAGAAGCAATATACCGATCTCGGCCGTCAAGCGATATCGCATTTAAATCTTTCATTTTTTAAGCCCCATAACCTCCCAGCTTCCCAACTTCCCTGCCTCATAGCCTCCCAGCTTTCAAGCCTTCCAGCTTTTTATTATTTCATCAAATATAGCGGCAAGCACGTCTTCGTACCAGCTTTTTAAAAAAATGCCGTCAATGAATCCGTTGTGCCCGCCAAAGGCATGGATTGATAATCGGGTCAGCTCATTTAATTCGAGTTGATGGAAATCTTCCACGGGAATAATGGGATCGTCGTCGGCGGTGATAATGGTGGTCTCAACCGGAAGTTCACGGAGGGCATCATTTAAAAGCGTGTATTCGCTGAAATATTCCCGGGCAGATTGAAAATCGCTAAACCGTTTTAGCAGATACTCGGTGACCGCCAGCACAGATCCCAAGGTCTGAACAGGTGTGAAATCATAGCGGTCGGGGAACAGACGTTGCTTTTTTCGCAATGATTGCAGCCATTTCTTCAGAAAATAATTTCGTATGAAAGGGAATTGATCAACTCTGTCAGTTGAGCTGGCCGGATTCAAGACGGGGCTGATTGCCGCCACGTGACGCAGATTGTCGATCGGTTGACCCTTCATCCGGCGGGCAATTCGCAATGCAAAATTACCGCCCAGTGAAAATCCGATTAGGAATACCGGTCTATTTTGAGCGCGCCGGCACACCTCGCGCACGGCCTGAAAAACCTCTTCCAGTAGAACGGCATAAAAAATTCCCTCATTTAAGTGATGGCTGTCTCCGTGGTCCCTGAAGTTGAGCCGAAAAATGTTGTACCCTTTTTCGTAAAGCGCATTCCCTGTGCACACGATATAAGTCGAGTCCGCGCTGCCCTCCCAGCCGTGCAGCAAGACTACATCGCCGAGCGCATTCCCTGAATTATGACCGGAATACTGACCCAGCAGGCAAGTGCCGACATCGGTCGTCAGGACGACTTCACGCGCCGCCCGACGCATGCGATTTTTACCCCAGGCACGAAAGTGGCTGCTGGCCAGAATGGTTTGAACATGGCCATTTCGTAAATACCAGGCCGGTTTGAAGGATTGCGAAGTTAACATAAATTATAGGTGTCAGGTGTCAGGTTTCGGGTGTCAGGAAAGCGGATTACGAAATCCTGAAACCTGAACACTGAAACCTGAAACTATCCGTTTCTAACAACATGTTGCAATATAAAGCCCGTTAAGAGCCCAAATTGAGGGGCGGATTATTGTGGATTAATTAGCTTTTGCCGCTCTCACTATTGCCGCTGGTGATACCCTCCGCCGACTGATAGAAAACCAGATCCCACTGCCACGTTGCCGTTTTATGCCGAATAATATAGGTTGCATCATCGTTGCCGATGATTTTGA
>JASJCE010000035.1 GCA_030066155.1 Desulfobacterales bacterium
GAAAACCGGGCCGATCAGCAATCGATCCGCGACTCGGCAACGGGTGCCCGCCAATTACGGGCGTTCTATTGGTGCCGCCGACTGATGGAACAGATATACATACTATATGACGGGCGCATGCTGCAATGCTGTGCCGATTGGGAGCAACGCAGCGTCATGGGCGATTTGACGAAAGACAGCCTGGCCGGCATCTGGTATGGCAAGCGTTATTCTGAATTCAGGTGCAGATTTGCTGCAGGTGATGTTCGAGGAATGATCTGCGCCTGCTGCCGCAAGCAGGCGAAGGGTTAATAGTTATTGGTTATTGGTTATTGGGCTATTGATGGACTTTTTCTGGTAGCACGTTGTTGACAATAGATGGTTTCAGGTGTCAGCGTTCAGGTTTCAGTGTTCAGTGTTCAGGTTTCAGAATTTGGTGAGTCGTTTTCCGGATGCTCGTGTAAAACGACCTGGAATGACGAATGACGATTGATGATTGACGAATAGTGGAAGTCGCTCTCCGAGGCGTAGGCGCTATAACCCCCTACGAGTCCGCTTCCAGCCCGTAGGCTTCATAGGCTTACAGGCCGGAGGGGAGGCTTCGCTCAATCTTTTTAAAAGGCAGAATTCATCTATTCGACGTTGGACGTTGGACGTTCGATGTTGGACGTTCATTAGTTTCTTTTCCGATCAAACTGAACGCACGCAGCCAGAGGCGACGCTCGTATAAGACTACATGAAAAGCCTGAATCCCAATAACGAATAACCAATAACAAATAACGTTTAGTTCGGCAGGTTCTTCCCCGGTCGGAATTGGGTCGCGTTGATCGGATCGGAATCGTTGTCATCGCCGAGACACACCTCGTAGGCTCTGATCGGACGCGAAAAACCTTTTACTTCGATGAGCCCGTGGGGCCGCATTGAAATCCGGTCGTTGACCAATGCCCAGGTTGAATGGCTGATCAAAATACCTCCGGGTTTGCAGGCCGTTTCCAATCGCGAGGCCAGGTTGACCTGCATCCCCATGGCACTGTACTCGCTCCGTTGCCGGGAGCCGAAACTCCCGACAGTGGCCATTCCGGTGTTGATGCCGCATCGAATCCGCAATGGCTGTTCAATCCCTTCATTGAACCATTTCTGCTGGAGCTCCTTCATTCTACGCTGCATCTCAATCGCCATGTGGACGCAGCGCAGCGCGTGATCCCGGTCATCGGTTCGGTCGGGAGCACCAAAAAATACAAACAGGGCATCGCCGGTAATATTGGCCAGTGTGCCTTCGTAGACCTGAATAATATCATTCATGCTGGCAAAATACTCGTTTAGCAGGCGGCCCATGTCCTCGGGCTCCATGGCATCGGTGGTTGGGGTAAAGTCCTTGATGTCCGAAAAAAACAGGGTCAGCTTCCGGCGGCTGTGATCCCGCACGGGTTCAACCTCCCCGGCCAGCACTTTCTGCACGAGTTGTGAAGGGACATATCTTGACAGAAACCGCTGGGCCTTATCAACCATGTTTTTTTGCTGTTGCAGGTCCCGCGTTCTCAATTCGATGGTCCGTTCCTGACGCAGGCGGATGGTGTTGATTTCCTCGATCCGGCGTTCGAGTTCTTCGAGAGATTCCCGGGAAATCCGGTAGCGGATTATGTCCATGAATCGGGCGTAAAAGGGTTTGGATCGCCATCTGATATGGTATTCACAAAATTCATCACCTTTGAATCGGCATTTTTTTTCTTCGACTGTTGCCGGATTACCGGTCAACTTCCCAAGCCCCTCATATACACCTTTGTTCATATCGCAAAAATGTCTGTCGATTCCGGGTGACGGGTCCCAGAATATTTTCACCACGGCCAGTCCATTACTATTTTTGACGATTTTAATGGTGCGGTTTTGATTGAACTTGGCGTTTTCCCGGGGGAGTCGATCGATGATGGTTCGAACGCCCGCCAGTCGCATTAGAAAGACCTGGGTTCCCACCGCGGTCTTGAATATGTTGCGGCCGGCATTGTAGATAGCGGCTGGATCATCGAGAATCTTTACGGTATTCCGGTAGATCTTGCTGAGCAGTTCGTTTGAAATCCAGTTGCCGGCTTCCAGCAGGTACGCCTCGTCCACCGGCGTCAGCTTACCGGTTTCCTCGTCGGTCACCAGAAAATGTCCATGGCCGACAATACCGCTGAAAAACGCGTCATAGGGAACTGTTGTCAGACAGGTTTTCAGATAGTGTTCGCAGGTTAGAATATTAATACAGCTGGCGTCCCTTTCCATAGGTCTGCCGGCTGCCAAAGTCATTGCCCCCATGGCCCCCTCCATCAGCAACCACCGCGCACAATCACCCACTCGATCAACAAAAGAGGCTGAAGCCGGTATCGATTCAATTATTGTAATAAGAGACGGGTCAGGGCAATCCGGCACCACTATAAAAAGAAGACTGAGGAGCAGTCAAACCGAAATAATCTACGCCATAGGGGATTACGGTGAATGGGCTTGGGCAGGACGAGGTGAAACAAGTTGATATCAAGAGAAATTATAGCATAACGCTTTAGAGGAATGTAGCAAATTCTTTCAAATACTCATTTTAGCTCAATCACCACCGGTAGTTTCGCTATTTGCGGGGTTTTACGATCCGAACATGGTGAAAACCACTATGATCAATGAGCTGATCAAAATATAAGAATGTGCAATGCAATTGAACATAAGGGATGTGTCGATCTCCGTTTTTACCAATAGACCGTGTGAAACTGGAATGACGAATGAAGATTGAAGATTGAAGAATTGTGGATGTCGCTCTCCGAGGCGTAGGCGCTATAACCCCCTACGAGCCCGCTTCCAGCCCGTAGGCTTCATAGGCTTACAGGCCGGAGGGGAGGCTTCGCTCAATCTTTTTAAAAAGACAGAATACATTATTCGACGTTGGACGTTGGACGTTCGACCTGCCCGCAATGCCTTGAAAGTTGTAGATTTCAATTTTACGGGCTTATTTGTATGACAATCTTAAAGCCAACTAAAACTACAATGCATGGCAGGCGGGTGTTGGACGTTCGTCAGTTTCCTTTTGATCGAACCAGGCTTTTCAGCCCGGCGGGCTTGGCTGAAACCTGACACCTGACACCTGACACCTGAAATTTCGAATCGATATAATTCCGGAATTCTTGGATTTGGGACAAAATATCGATATATACCCCCTACTGCGACCGATCCAGGTGATCAATGCGCTCCAGGATCTGGCGTGCTGCAGCGTTGTCCGGATCCATCCGCAAGACTTCTTGGATATGATGTTTGGCCCCGTCGAACTTGCCCTGGGCGGCCAGAACCGTGCTCAACCGAAGATGGGCATTTTTATACTGGGGGTTTAGCCGGATGGCTTCCCGGTAATGAAGTTCCGCCTCCGGCAGTTTCATTTGCTGCACCAGAACACCGGCCAGATTGGCATGGGCTTTGGCCGAATCCGGCTGCAATCGTTGCGCTTCGGAAAAGTGATATTGGGCCTCTTCGAATCGCTTTTGCATGGCGAGGGCGACTGCGTAGCGCGAATGCGCGTTGGCGGAACCCGGAGCCAGTTTTATCGCTTCGGTGTAGTGCTGCTCGGCAGTGTCAAACTTGCCCAGACGGGCCAATACGTTGGCCAGATTGACATGCGCTTCCGCAAAGCGTGGTTCAATGCGAAGGGCTTCTTTGTGATGCGTTACAGCTGCTTCATATTCCCCTTGTTTGGCATATGACAAACCAAGGTTGGTATGGGCCCGGGCATAGTTGGGAACAATGCGCAGCGCCTCTTTGTAGTATTGAATTGCCGCACTATGCTTGCCCTGTCGATCCATGGCGTTACCGAGGTTTAAATGGGTGACAGCGGACTCGGGCTCTAAGCGCAGGGCTTCGTTGTAATGGTGGATGGCCTGAAGATCCTGTCCCTGTTCGGCCAGTACGAATCCGAGATTGTTGTGGGCCAGATAACTATCGGAGTTGACCGTCAGAGCGTGTTCAAAAAAAATCTGGGTGTTATGCCAGTATGGCACCAGCAACATGCTGCGGATCAATAACAGTCCCAACACAGCCGCACCGCAGATAACTGCTGCCTTTTTCTTGAAACGGGCAAATCCCCCCGCCAGCGCCAGGGCCGGTCCCAGTATGGCCAGATAGACATAACGGTCTGCAACCGTCGAATACCGCTGAAACCCGAAAGGAATCAATCCCAGTACCGGCAGCAGACCAATAATAAAGAGCAGGGCCGCTGGCACAAGCCAGGAGAACCGCCGGCGTTTGAACCACAGCCATCCGCAAAGTGCGAAGGGGGCCAAACCGGTCAGATAGAACCAGCTTTGATCCAGCACATATTGGGGTGATCGCCCGTAATCCGGTCCGAACTGCAGGGGAAAAATCAGTTTGTACAAATAAAACACGAGGGCATCTCCTGCAATCAGTGGACGGGCCCAGATCGGTGGCTCGAACGCCAGCAGGGTAGCCGGCTGAACCCAGCGCGTCAGAAGACCCCAGGCAAATGAAAGGATGATCCAAACCGTCAGACCGCGGATTTGCGAACGCCACGGCAGTTGCCAGCCCCATACGACCAACAGCCACACAATCAACGGTACGACCACAGCTGTCGGCTTGACCGTCAGGGCCAGCACAAATGCAGCGGTAGCCATCCCGTAATAAAGTCGGGCGGAAGGAGATCGGCTCCTGGACGGCTCACTTTTTTTATCGATAAATCGCAGGTAGTTCCATACCGCTGTCAGGGAAAGAAATCCATACAGCACATCTTTAAGGCCGGTGACCCAGGCCACGGCTTCGACTTGAATGGGATGTATGGCGAACAGCAGGGCGCCAAGCCAGGCCGCCCATTCCAACGGCAAATGTTGACTTCCGGCATTTTCGGCGGTCTTTACTGGTTGAGTTCGACCCAGGAGCAAATGCAGGAGGTGCCACACGATTATGACACTCAGCAAATGGAAGAAAAGATTCATGCCATGAAACAGCCAGGCCGCCGGTGTAACGTCTGCAGCGGCATTGCCCGTCAGCAACAAACCGGGCAACCACGCCGCCAGGCCGTATACGGTGTATATCATCGGCGCATACAGCCCCTCGTAGGGTTGAGTCCAGAAATGGAGCAGGTTGTCCAGTGATCGCGACTGAAGATAGGGATTCTTGTAGACATTGACCGGGTCGTCGTACGCTAAAAACTCATGGCCGATTATCGGGAAAAAAACAACCAATGTCAAAAAAACGAGACCTGACATCAGAATGATTCGAGTTCGATTCCGGCCGGTTTCAAAACGATCCCCGGATTGAGGTCTTTGTTCGATGAGGTCTTCATCCATATTCTTCGGTTCCATTACATTAACTGCTCTCGTTTCCACACCATCGCTTTAAAAATTCGGCCGCATTGACGGCACCGTTCATATCAATGGCCGGCGACTTCCCAATCCTTTTTCGATCCAGCATTTCGATCATGTGGGTACTGAAGCGCCCCGGCCGAACATCGTCATCATTCAATACCCGCATCGGCAGAAGCGTTTTTATCTTATCAACCCGCAGAGGCTGTTCGCGCTGACGGGCGTACGGGTATACCAGGGCGGGCACTCCGGTTGCCAGCAAATTCATACAGGTGTTATAACCGGCCAGGCTAATGGACAGGTCGGCAGCCGCCAGGTAATCCATAAATCGTCGTGTGTATCGCTGTATTCGAATACCGGGCGCCGCCCGCAGGGCTAATTTATCAAATTCTTGCGATTCCATAAAGGGTCCGGTAAACACCTCCAGCCGCAGGCTGGAGGGCTGATGAATCCGTTCAAACGCATCCAGCACAGACCGCAACAGGTTGTATCCGGAGCGGCCGCCTCCGGCACTGGCCACGATCAGCTTTTGCCGATCCGAAATACGCAACTCACGACGCAGATTTCGTCCGGCTACCGGGGACGCCTGCTGGGTAATAAACCCGGTGTAAACCAGCGGTAACTGGAAATCGACGACTCGCGAAAAGGTCTCGTCCAGTCGCAGCAATTTCTGATCGGAGTGGACCAGCAGGGCATCGAAATAACGATTCAACTGTTGAATAACGCGTTCTTCATAGGCAGCCGGATCCTTTTTTTCTACCAGGATGTCCCGCAGACTGCATACCGTTTTGACCGAACCCAAACGACCGGATCGTATATCCTTCAGCACCGGATCGAGCTCAAAACTGAATATGGAACGTCCGAAGGGATACAATTCCACAATGAAGATATCCGGTCGTTTGATTTCAAATAATTTGTAAAGTATCTCTTTCCGTTCAAGTTGAATTTCTACAACGTCCTTTTGCGGGTCGCCGGCGATCAGCTTTGTAAACAGCTCGTCCATGTACAATGCGGGTAAACGGACAAAATCGATATGCGCCGGGATACTCAGCGGTACCTCCTGTCCGCCGGCAACAAATGTCACCTCATGATCCGCCAGTGCCCGCGCGAACTCCAGGCTGCGAACCAGATGTCCCATGCCCCAGACATATTGACAGTAAAAGAGGATTTCCATAATTATCTCGCCCGTATATTTGGAAAACACAGGCTCGCAAATTGCTTTTCAAAAAATTAACGTGTTGGACCTAAGTAATGACCGGCGATATAATTACCGTATGCTGCGCATGAAATTTTTTTATAAATAGATAGAATTCCACAATTATTCAATATTCATTAATCAATCGTCATTTATCCCAGTTCTCTGAAATCGGTGAACTTGACCTCTTTCCGACCGGCCAGGGCGCGGATCAGAATTTCCAGAAAGTCGAACGCGGCCGGATTCATGCGTTGATGATGAATCATGATGCCGCACCGACCGGATGCAATGGCCTGCTGTAGATCGACCCATAGTTTTTTCCACCCGAGGCCCGGCGACTTCTCTTTGCGGGTATGAAGATCGACGTTGACATCGCACGACGGCAATCCGGATGGAGCTGACGGCTCGCTTCCCCGACTGCGCGAGACAGCCGCATAATCCAGTTTCCGTAACACTTCCAGAGCCGTCTCGCCGCAGCGGTTCCAGGGCGGCGTGAACGCCGGATAGAAATTTTCGCCCAACAAATGCTCCAATCGTTGGCGCCCTCGACGGATATCGTGCTCGAGGTCGGTCCGGGTCCGGGCGGGGCCGAATTCCTGTTTTTTACCGGTTTCCTCGTGGTTGACGTGCCGCCATCCATGTTGGTGCCAACACCACAGCGCAGCGGTATTCCGGGTGCATTTTTGAAGCCCCTGCCAGCGCGGTTTTGTCAGCCAGGCCGGCACAACCGCCAGACAGAGCGGTACGTGGTATCGAGAAAATAATTGCAGAAGTTTTGAAAATTGAATGGCCGGTACCGCAATATCGTCAGCCCTGAAGAATACCTCGACATCTCCCCGGATCGTTTTGCGATCGACGCCCGCCGCCACACATCTTGCGGTTCTCGAAACAATATCCGCAGGCATTCGCAGCCATATGGAAGAAGGATTATAGTGCATGTTTCTCAATCCAGTTGGCCGTTTTTTGCGCACCACCCAGATCGAATGTGACGATCGGCCGGCTTGGCTTCGACAGGGTTTGCGCCATGATGGCAGCCAATCGGTCCGGTTGCAATTCCTTGTCATCAACGACCCGCAGAGCGCCCGCCTCCGCCAGACGCTGGGCCCGCGTGCGCTGCTCCCGATTCTGGGGAAAGGGCCAGATCAGGGCCGGAACCTTTGAGGCCAGGATATTCATCGTTGTATTGTAGCCTCCCATACTGACCGACAAATCGGCTGCGGTCAGATACGACAAAAAATCCGGTGTAAACTGATTGACCGTAACACGATCTCCGGCTATTTCAGTCAGCCGCTTAAAATCGCCGCTCGGCAGAAAAGGTCCTGAAAACACCTTCAGTTGCCCTCGATTCCGGTCCTGCATCCGATCAAATGCTCGAATCACTGCTTCAAGTAATGTGGCGCCTACATTACCCCCGCCGGCACTGGCAATGATCAGCCGGTCATCCGGCGTCATGTTCAATTGGCGGCGCATCGTTTTCCTCGCGTCCGGCGACGGTTTGCGGGCAATGTAGCCCGTATAAACAACAGGGATCTCAATTCGGTCGAATTGGTCAAAGGTCTCATCGAGTTGGGCCAGTTTCGGGTCGGCATGCACCAACACCGCATCGAAGTGGCGGTTGAGGGTATTCACCGCCCGGGTCTCGTGCTTTAGCGCATCCTCTTTTTCGACAAGGATATCACGCACACTGCAAACGACGCCACAAGACGGCAGATCATGGTTTTCCAAGGCCTGCAATATCGGATCGAGCTCGAAGCGGAAGGCCTTGCGGCCGAAAGGATACAGCTCGACCAAAAACAGATCCGGTCTTTCCCGCGCAAACAAGTCCAGCAGGCATTTCCGTCGTTCGAATTTAATCTGCTCCAGGCTGCTGTTTTTTTGAGAACTAAAAAGCCCCTTGAAATCCGGGTTCATCTGGAGATCGGGCAGGCGGATTTCCCGGACATGCCCGGGCAAGGTCGCATCGACCGGCGGACCGCCGGTGATCAAAGCCACATCATGATCCGCCAGTGCGCGACTAATTTCAAGGCTGCGGAAAAAATGCCCGATTCCCAGCACATGCTGGCAGTAGTGGAATATCTTCATGTCTCGGGATTTCGGTGCATTATCGGTTATTCTTTTTCAGAAAGATGGCTGCTTGGACGATTGAATCCGGGTGGAAAGATCCGGTTTTCGTCCAGCAATTGCCGGCTGATCTGCATGAAACTGCGTGCCTTGCTGCGGTAGAGCCGGGCGATTTCAGTCTGTTTTGATGCGTAGTTCTCGGTCAAGGCGGGGTTCTCAATATAATCGTATAACCTTGGCGACGATTCTGACAAAAGATCCTGCAGAATCAGCGGTCCCTCGGCCCAACCGATGGAATCCCCCAGCATCAGGTAGGCAAATCCCGGCTCGTTGCGGGCCGCCACCCGCATCAGGTCCCGTCCGAATGATGCATACCGGGTTTTCAGATTCAACAAGCCCAGAACGGTCGGCAGGACGTCCGGTTGGCTTCCGACGGTGTTGTAACGGGCGGGACTCAACAGCCGGGGGGCATAAAGGATGAATGGTATGCGGTAATTCTGATACAGATTCGGGATGAGATGGCGGGTGTGATCCGCCGTGATGATAAAAATGGTGTTCTCGAAATAGGCCTGTTCCCTGGCATCCGCAAAAAACTGCCCGATACACCAATCCGTGTAAAACGCCAAATTGTAATAACTGTGGTAGGGCGTTTCCTGGCCGTATTTCTGACCGCCTTTCAATTTCAGGAACTTTTGGGGTACATCCCGGCCGTGAAGATTTTGGGTGAAGAGGACTGCAAGGCGGGGTTTGTCGGACGGCTTCGAAAGTTCATGGTGCAGTCGTGCGAACATGTGCTCGTCGTCGAATCCCCAGGTTTTGCGCGCAATGGGCGGATCGGCGGGCAGCGGTTCGCCGATGATGGTTTCAAAGCCGCCGTGTTTGAGTACGCCATGGGCATTGGTAAATTCATAGACACCGCCGTAAATGAACAGGGTCTCGTAGCCGTGATCCTGGAGAATTTGCGCCAGACTCCGGAAATTATGGAGAATGAGCGTCGAGTGCATGACCGGCGATCCGAGCTGGGCCGGGACTGAAAATAGGGTTGCAAAAACGCCGTGTGACGACCGGGATCCGGAGCTGAAAAACCGCTCGAAGACAATCCCCCGGGATGCGATCCGGTCCATGTTGGGGGTCGCGCCCACCGCATCGCCGTAGGTCCCCATGAAACTCGCCGTAAGGCTTTCAACCATGATCAGCACGACGTTGTAGGAACCGCCCGTGAGCTTTCCCGCAAAATTTCGGACTAACGGATAACGCTCGTCCGTGAACTGCTCGCCGGGCGCGGCAACGGCTGCGCGCACCGTTTCCAGAGCGGCCTCAGGGGGCATCACGTTGTAGATCTCGCGGTCCTCAAAGAGGTGTTGCAGGAAGGTGAATACCGGATTCAGGGAGGCATGGTTGACAACGATGTCGTTGGAAAAATAGGCATCACCGATGCGCAGTGACGTGCTGCGCGCGCCCCCTGCGATCCCTACGAGGGACAATCCGATCAGCAGCAGCCCCCAGCACATGATTCGCACCCGGACAAACGCTGTCGAGTGATCAGGGGAGATCGGTATGCGACGAAACCAATACCCGGCAGCACCCCAATAGAATAGAACACACGCCAGCAGAAAGGGCATCAGAATCGGATATTCACCAAATGCAAATTCGGCAAGCTTGTCGCCAATATTCAGGAATAGCAGCGGTTCGTAGCTGATGCGCTTGGCAGCGTTTGCGTAGTAGATGCAGTCTGACACGGCAATCAGACTGGTTACGATTCCGAAAATGATCAAACATACCGTCAGCCCGCGGCGCAATCGATTGCCCCGGTCCCGTGTAAAGGGAAGATGCATCGGCAGGATCCAGGGGAACAGCAGATACGCCGTAGTTGCGATATCAAATTGCATACCCACCAGAAATGACCGGGCCAAAATCGGCAGATTTAAATGGTTCGCCAGACCGCCATACAGCGCATAAAATAGTATGCGCACCAGGGTAAAAAAGAGCAGCAGTAGGATAAAAAACCTGAGCATCAACCGCGTCGACGCCGGCGGCGAAATCCCAGGCCAGATGGACGACAGGAAAAATCTCGGCTTTTGATCTGCTGGTGTGATCATCGATCGACAATATCCGACGTAGGGGTAATTCGGTATAGATGGGAATGCGGTCCGATTTTCAACTGCATGACCGCCCGTGGAACCGGTGATTTTTTCATTGAAGCTCGCCTTATGTGTCAAAGTTTGAGAAATACACAAGCAATTCCGAGCCGTCAAGTCAAAATCGCAAAGCTCACCGCTGGCTTTTGACAGCCAGCCCTAAAACTTCAGACAAAGTCGTCTGATCGGCAATGCTTTGACGTTGCCGTTAACCATTTAGGCGGTAAGATCCTTAAATGCTTGACAATGAATCCGGCCAAACTATCGAATATCAACAAAAATCATATTCTTGTGCTATTTACTTTTTCAATCCCAAATGCTACCCTCGCGCCTTATTTTAGTTCGTCTAAAGGGTCTTAGTGATTTTACCGCCCTTCTTTTGGTTGGGCCTCTGGGGGCTATCGTCAAGTCGTGAACGTCAATAAAGAACCGGTTTGGGACAGGAACATTGCGATCGTCATTGTGGTCATCTACATCACCGCCGTAAGCGGCCTCTTGATCTATGACCACGACCTCTGGAACCCCCACGAACACCGTGTGGCCGGTATTGTGAAGGAAATGGCAGACTCGGGCAACCTGCTGGTACCCACTTTGAATGGGGCGCCTTTCCTGCAAAAACCGCCTCTGTACCATGTAACCGCAGTGTCAATTTTCAAGTTGTTCGGGGGCGAACCGGCGCGGACGTTCCGCGTTGCATCCGCCTTTTATGGGCTTTTGACCCTGATTGCCTGCGCCCGGATCGGATTCGTTCTGGGCGGTGTGCGGGTCGCACTGGCCTCCGCGGCCGCCCTGACCACCATGGCCGGCTTCCTGCAGGCAGCCCACTTTATTCTCGTCGATACGTCGCTGGTTGCATTCGTCGCGCTAGCCTGGTGGGCTTTTGTGGAATACCAGGTACGGGAGAGAAAAATGCATTTGGTCCTTGTCTGGGTGTTTGCAGCGGGTGCATGTCTCTCTAAAGGTATTATCGGCATCGCTCTGATCTTTCCGGGTATGTTCGTTTTCCTGCTGTGGGTGCGTGGATGGCGGCAGCTTTTTTGCCCTTGGCACATCGCCGGACTGGTCGCCTTCACTGCGGTCATGGCGATCTGGCTTGTCCCGCTGGCCCTGCATGACGGCGGGGAAGCCTTCCGATACTGGCTTATCGATCAAAATCTCGGCCGGTTCACGGGGTTCTCGCATGGACACCATTCGGAGGGGCCTTTTTTCTATATCAAGGGGTTCTTCGTGATTACCCTGCCCTGGTCGCCGTGGCTTCTGGGCCAAATCATTCAACGGCTGCGGCACTGGCAAAATAAGTTGACGCCCATCGAGAAGCTGACCCTTTGCTGGGCAGGGGTCGGCTTGATCCTGCTGTCTCTTTCTTTCAATAAGCGTGAAATCTATGCCTACCCGTTGCTGCCTCCCGCTGCAATTTTGCTCGCCGCTTTTCTGGGCAACCGGGAACAGCTTGCGGGCAGCCGTATCTGGAGCCTGGGCTGGGCGTTTCTCTCGCTGCTGATGGTTCCGGCGTCGATAACGGCTCATTACCTTGGGCATGCGGCCTATCTTTCGCCCTGGTTCTGCTTTATCGCCGGTAGCATGGCCGCCGTGCTCGGGTTATTGTCGATCCGTCACCTCCAAAACCGTCCGGGAGGACTGGGCTTGCCCGCTTTCTGGATTGCCCCATGCCTATTATTCGTTCAGATCGCCATATTGTACGTCCCGGCCGCCGAACCTATCGTATCCCATCGCCCCGGAATGGCGAAAATCGCGGAACTGATCGACCCGGATGATACGCCGGCCGCCTATGATTTTGGTGAGACCGAAGTCGGCTCATTTTCATTTTATACGGGCCGACGCCTGATACTGATAGAAAACGATCTGGAACTAGCAAAATACATGACCACGTATCCCCACAAAATATTGCTGGTCAGCAAGAAGGGATGGCCTTTTCGGAAGAATCCTGAAGAACTTGGCCGACAGGTCCTCGGATCAGTTCCGGTGGGCAAAGACAGGCACGTTTATTGTCTGCGTTTTGAGAGGCCAATCGAACTCCAATCACACCTGGAGGCGGACCGATGAGTCAACGCGTTCATAAGCTCCTGTCGGTAGTGGTGCCCTGCTTCAATGAACAGGAGGTCGTCAATCTAACCCATCGGCGTCTGATTGAAGCCCTTGGCGATAATTCCGAGTTTGACCTTGAGATCGTTTATATCAATGATGGCAGCCGTGATCGAACAGAAGAAATCCTCTTCGAACTGGCCGCTTCCGACAGCCGGGTTAAGGTGGTCTCGCTCTCACGCAATTTCGGTCACCAATCCGCCATCACCGCCGGCCTTGATTATGCTGCCGGAAACATTGTTGCCGTCATTGATGCGGACTTGCAGGACCCTCCGGAGTTGATCCTCTCTATGATCGACAAGTGGCGCGAAGGGTTTGATGTCGTCTACGGCATCCGCGCCAAAAGAAAAGAGCGTTTCCATATGCGGCTGTCGTACAAATTTTTTTATCATTTATACCGATTTTTCGCCGAGGTCGAAATGCCGCTTGACAGCGGCGATTTTGCTTTATTGGATCGCCGCATTGTCGATCTTCTGAAATCTCTGCCTGAAAGGAATCGATTTATACGCGGCCTCAGGACCTGGACCGGATTTCGCCAGGCCGGGTTCGTTTATGAGAGGTCGGCTCGCGCCGCGGGGAAGCCAAAATATAATTTCCAAAAACTCTTAAAATTGGCTTTCGACGGCATTTTTAACTTTTCTACCCGTCCGCTGACCATTATTTTCCTTGCCGGTTTAATTACGTCCTTAATCTCGATCCTGGCAACATTGGTCTATCTAATTGCACGTATCGGGGATTACAAAATTTTCGGATACAGCCCTGGTGACGTGCCCGGATTTACCACCCTTATTATCGCGATCCTCTTTTTCAGCGGCATCCAGTTAATTTCGCTTGGGGTTATCGGTGAATATATCGGTCGCCTCTATCAGGAGGCCAAAAACCGACCCGCCTACGTGGTTAAAGAAATACGGAGTGAAGAATTAGCTGCCGACATTCAGACCCGAAATCGGCACCAGGCTGCAGACGATCGAGAGTATGACTCTTCGACTTAGGGTTCATTTGGGTCACGCCGCAGAAGCTTTTTGGCTCCACCACTGGAAGTGGCGGTTTAATGCCGGAATTACCTGATGAAGGCCGGAAAAACCCCGGTATCCCAACGTCATTTTGACAAGCGCTCTACCTGCTGCCGAAGTTCCACCGGTAATCGATCCGAATTATACGAAAATAAAAAGCGGTCATCGGCTCTTAAAAGCAGGTTCGACGCCGGCAGCCGGGACAGCAAATTAATGACCGGGATGTTCTTTTTGGTCTGCATCAACAATATCAAGGACACATCATATTTGTTGAGGTAGTAAAAGAAATTAATGGGATCATCGCGGCTGGAAAAATACTCCCGGGTCAGGTCGATTCCATAGATATCGATTCGGGGATCCATCACGGGTCGAATTTTGGGGGCCAGGTGGTGTATTAAAAATGCCCCATCGGTATAGTCGTTGAAGATGTTGCCCTCGATATTCTGCTTTGCAAGGAATTCAACCGTTTCGAACGGCAGCCGTCCGCCGAAGCCCCAGCCGATTCGGCGATGGGTCGATTTATCGTACGGGAATCCGTATACAAGGATCGATGCCAGGAGAAAGACGCTCAGGATCAACTCGGGGATGGGACGGCGTTGGACGAAAAGAGACCTGATCCCATTATCGGCCACAGCCAGCCAGGCCCGCACCGTGACCGCGAAACCCAATATGCCGATCAGCGAAATGAATCGTATGGCCTGAACGGTCAACACCGTGGCCAGAAGGGCAATGGCCGCATCCGGCAAAGGGCGTCGCTTGATATTCAGAATCAATCCCAACCACATCAGGATAAAAACAGACAGCGCCACATCGAATCCGTAGGCCCGACGCATGTACTTATCTGCCAACGGGCTGCCCCACTCATAGACAAACTCTTTAAAATAGTCGCTGGCAAAGCCGACTGTCAGCGAAAATTTCACCAGTTTCAGCCCGTGCGGATTGATAAAACTGGCGAACAGACAGGCCAGGGTCAGTGCCGCAAAGGTCGCCACGTCGGACCGGCTGTAGCGCTCATCGGTCGACCACGACGGAAATAAAGCCAGCACGGCTGTGGTTGCGGTCATCATCAAGCCCAGAACAAGCGCAATAAGATAGCCGCCGTGGAGGTTTGCCCAGAGGACCTGGAGCGGAATCAGCATAATTAAATAGCGCTTTTGGCGACTCCGTCGCCAGTGTTCCAGAGCGAAGACCCAAACGCATAAAAAGAGCAGAGTGAAGACATGCGGTCTGACGAAAACCCGTTCCAGAATCAGATATGCGGCCAGCGCCATTATGGGAATTGTCAGAATAAAGCTGCGTGCGCGCTTCTCCAGGCTGAACCAGAGCAGGAGCAGCATCGTCAGCATCATTATGGCACGAAAGACGGATAGCGCCTGACCGCCGCCGATTTTATAGATCCCGTAAAAGATAAAGGTACTGAGCCATTCATGGACGATCAGCGGCCGGTCAGCTGCGACTGCCGAGTATTGGTCAACATCCGGAATCTCACCGCTGGCGATGATGTCCTCAGCCACCCTCAGATTCATCCAGACGTCCGCATTGCGAATCGGTCGAAAAGCCGCAGTCGTCCCCCAGACAAACAGCAGCACAATGGATGCATGGAGCAGAATTTTTCGGCTTCGCGGTGTCGTTGACTTTTTCGGCAAAGGCCTGTCCATCATGGACGGGTCAGGCAGCAGGAGCATCAGCACGAGATACACGACGAACAAATTGCGTACCAGCAGCAGCAAGCCCGGCAGGGCCTGCAGCTCGATCAGGTTCGGATAAAAGAAGAAGAAGCTCACCGCACTGATTAGATTCACCGCAAACAGCTGCCAGCCGATCCGGCTGATGCGCGGCGCAGGGTCATGGGCAAGAAGCGCTGCCATCGGGCTTACCCACAAGAGATACTGCGGCAGAAATACTTTGGATGTGGTCAACAGGGCCAATATCATGGCCAACAATCCCCGGATCAGCCACTCATCCCGCGCCGCAGTCGTTGTTTGGATCGCCATCCGCCGCACGATAATGATGGTCAGGATCGCAAAAACGATGACGGACAAAATTCCGGAAGCAGCGGCGCCGTGGCTGCCGATCTCTCCGCTGAGGTGGATCCCGCGGTTGACGAACTCAGTCGCCAGCTCGAAGCCGAACAGCTTGGCGCCGACAATCAGAAGGCTGGCCACCGTACTTTCCAGCTGGGTGCCGCGTTCGAGGTGAAATTTAACAATTTGAAACAGGGGCGCACCGGAATAGAACAAAAACGGCAGGTACAACACGAGCAGGCCGCCGCTGAAAACTGCAGACCGGGTCAATAAATAGCGCAGAAATTGGCTGACATCAAAACGCCGACCGGGCAGGTTGGATTGATCCCGACTGATATAACCGTACCACCACACCAGCGGTATCCAGACAATCACCGACAGGTTAAACCAGATTCCGACGGCCAGCAGCAGGTCGACCGCAAGGTGCTTTTTGCGCCGGGCAAGATATATGGATGCCGTCAACAGCAGTCCGATGGTCAGCTCATACCCTTGATACAACAGGCGGCCGAAGACCGCCGTAAGCAGAACATATGTCAGGCACAGTGCGGCTGACCGGCAGCGTCGCTCCGTTTCGCTTCGAATTTCACCGGCGGCGTCGTCGAATAGCAGTGGAATTCGCCAGAGGAAAAACAGGATGCCCAGGTCCGCCAGCAGCATGATGCCAGCGAACAGATAGCCATACATGACGGGGGTATCCGTAAACAGTCGCGGCAGGGTAAACAACAGCAGAGCGCCGGGCGGATACTCGACCTGAAATGCTGAATAAGGTGCAAAGCCGTCCAACAGGTCTCCGGCTATTTTGATGAATCCCTCGACGTAAAAATTTGGGGTCAGCCCCCAAAGAACATAGCCCCTGACTGCCAGCCAAACCGCTGCGATGATCCAGATGCGGTAGGTTGCCAAAAATTTGGTAGCCGACTCGGTCAGCAACCCGCTCATCGAATGAGCCGCCGATGATTCAACTTGACGGTTAGCGCTCATGACCTTGATCTTTTCTCCTTGCCTTATAAATTTCTCAGCACTCGAAGCTCGTTTAATAGAATCGATACCGGCTCCTGGCTTTTTACCGGGAGCAGGCTGACCGTTTGATCCGTGGCAATTCGCGGTAAACGCGGTTTATGGACGATCAGGCCGGGATGCGCTTTTTGCAAAAAATCGCAAAGGGATTCACCGGCCAGTTTAGCGGCAGCGTATTCGCCCATGTCCAGGGGAATCTCCTCAACAGCTATCGACGATGGGTAGAAAATTTTCGTCAAACCGCTGGACCGATCAACCAAATCCTGTACGATCCGTCGAAAACCGCTGACATAATATTCACAAAAGGCTGTAAAGCGCCGGATCGAGAATCTGCCTTTGGCCGTACCGAAAATATGGGGAGTGGCAAAGTAATATAGATAAAGCGGCCTGGACGGTTTGGAAAATCGGTCCGGCAGCTTCAGGGGCGTTTTCCGGATATCCAGGGCAACGCAGTCCGCTTCAGCGCCATGGGCGATAATGTCTTCAACAATTCGGGCGGCATCCGTTTTGCCGCGATGGTATGTCAGGAGCACCCTGGCGCCGCCGGCGGCCAGAATCTTAGCGGTTACTTCGCCCAGGCCACGGGATCCACCGACGACCAGCGCCCGTTGGGATGCCAGTTCTTCTGATTCAACCTGGCGGCGGATGTCGGCAGTAGCCGCCTGGCGTCGTGGTTCAGGTCTCAAAAAGGCGTCGACCCGTCCTTTAACCCCGGGAGCTGCGACATCCATTGAGATCAACCGTAATCGTTCATTGCAGTTCGCGACGCGGTAGTTCAGTTTCGGTTCCCCGGATCGGTCCGCACCATAATCCAGATTGAGGGCGGAATAAATGGAGTGGTGTCCGGGACACTCCATACCGACCAAACGGGTCGTCGCCAGCAGGGCAGCCAGCTGCATGGTCGGCAGCAATCGATTAAGATTGGGTAAAAGGCTGCCGGCAAGGTCACGGTCTAAATAAAGTTCGAGGTGGCCTGCGGCGTTGGCCACATCCGCTAAAAGGCGCCCACGGCAAACGGGCGGATCCGGATTTGTCGCGGGCAGCGCAACATTTTCAGACTGCCGCGAGGCGCTCCAGTTGACTTCAAACCACGCCGCCAACGCATCGTCTGTTTCCAGTTGGATTGCGATCCGGGATTCATCCGGCTCCCTAATCATACTCCGGACCATTTGCCCCACACCGATTCCGGTCTGAAATTTGGCTTTAAGGGTCTCAAACTCGATCGGCATCGTCTGGTCTTCCAGATAGCTGTCCAGGCTCCACAAAAGCGCGTGCAGACCATGCACGACCGGTCGCCCGAACAGCAGGCGCCGGGCAAGCACCGGATCGAGATGTATCGGATTGCGATCTCCGGAAAGCTCGGCAAAGGCCCGCTGGTCATCATCCGTAAATGTGCGCCGTGTCAACATTGATCCTCAGGTAGACGTATTCATAACAACCTCAATATGATCGGGAAACGCAAAAGGCTGCGTGTCATCGTAAATGAAACAATCACCCTTCCGGTAGAAAAAGGGAGCAAGGCTTTCCAAAAAATTAAGGCACGGCCTGTTTTTGGCCGTCGGAATATATCGGGCATACACATATTGTATTCCCATCGCCTGAGTATGGTGAATCGTCGTTGCTATCATGGTCTCCTCTATTTTTCGTCCCATCACCCGGCAACTGAGAATAAAATCTGCTATTTGGGCCTGTCGGTCCTGGATTTCCAGACTGACGATGCCGGTTAATCCGGCGTCACCGAATTTATCGGAAACGCGCAATGTCCACAGTTTATGGTTTTTCTGTTCGGCCCATGCCCCGAGCTCGGCCTCCGACATGCGCCGGGTCGACAGGTTAAATTGATTGGTTCTATTCAACAGCTGGGCGGCTCGCGGCAGATTGGCCGGAACCAGTTCGTCGATCTGAACGCGTATTTCCAGCCGGGCCAGCCACTCCTCCAGGGAAGAAACATTCTTTTTGATCTCCCGGCGTCTGCTTTCGGACAGATACATCTCCGTGCGGCTGAGATCTTCACGGCTCAGAGACGGCAATTCGAAACACTTCAAACCGAACAACGCCGACGGATAATGCAGCGGGTCCCGCGGCCAGTCCGGCACCAGAATTTCCACCAGGCTTTCTTTGACCCGCGCCCGTTCGGCGGGATTGTCGTCGATGAAGACCGCCGATTGGGGCCCCAAATTCAGCTCCGTCAACAGCTCGATGATATTGTGGACTTTATCCTGCCAGTTTATCCGCCAACCGGCAAAATCCGCTACCCGCAGGACCATTTCGGGGTGTTTTCGAATTGCTTCCAGCGCCACCGCTTCCTCATTTTTGCTCACAATCGCCAGCAGAATCCCTCGATTTTGCATCGATTTCAAAGCAAGCTGGAAATCGACATAAGCTTCGCCGATATGATGATGCCCCCCCAGAACCAGATTTTCCAAGCCCGCGTCTCCCACAATGCCGCCCCACAGCGTATCATCCAGATCAACCAGGATAAGCTTGCGACTCTCTCCGCGCATGCCCCGCAGAGCTGCTTTTATGTCCCGGATAGCAGCCTTGAATACATCGTTGCTGAAAGGGATTTTTCCCAGGTACCACAGCTTGGGGCTGAAGGCCGATTTGCCGGCCCGGGTCAGCCAGCGATGGGTATCCAGCACATGGATCCCGGTTGCATTTTCCAGATTTTCCGCCAATCTGAGGTTCATCCGCATGATGGTGTTGGTCAGTCCGACTTCGGTCTGCATTTCCAGCAGGCCGAAAACCCGGCGATCGGATGGCAACACCCAGGTGGGAACGAATACCCATTTCACCCGTTCACCCGAATTTATGAGATGTTCGCAGTATTCATCTACCTGCTGCAGGATCGTCTCCAGCGAGACCTTTTCATAGCGGAGGAGCGCTTTAAAGGCCGGCACTGCAGATTGGGGCTGAGTCCAGATCAACGCAACGTCCGGAGCATTCCGCCAGCAGGGCAGCTTCGGATCGACCAGAGCTGAAACCGGCTGCCCCATGGGTGCCACAACCGGATCGATGCCGGGCAATTCTCCGTCATGAGCAGCATAGTCGGCGAAATTCTGCAAATTAAAATCCGAGACCAGAACAAACCTGTAGCGCGATTTATTCATTCTTGCTTTCATTCATTAGCCGGTAAATGTAATCTGCCAGTGAACCAAGGGAGCCGAATACCTGATTGATCCGGGACAATGTTTGCTCATCGGTCAGCATGATTGGCCGGCCCAGGTCTTCGGCGGTCTTTTGCTCGGTTAAGGCAATCAAATTGATTAAACCGGCAGAATCCAGTCGTCCGGCGTCGCCGGACAGCGGCGCCTCCAGATCTTTAGCGAGTTGATCGTCCGGCGGGCGCATCTGATTGAGTTCATCAATCACCCTGAAAAGCATTTGCGAAATATCTGAACGCATTCCATCAAACCCAATATTCCATTAAACGGTTATGCAGAAACCTCAAGTGGTGCAATTTTAACCAATCAACTAATCAACCAATTAACGACATCTGAATATAATAATTTTCAGGGCGGATTATTTAGTAGAATACCAGATCCCCGTCTCCGCCCTGTATGCGAAAGTCGGCCCGGGACGCATCGGCAAAAGCCTTCGACAGCGAAAACCCTCTCGAAATTTTTTTGGCGGACCAACATGGGCAGCCAAGCCTCGAAAATCCGGCAATCAGGCGATCGTCATAGAGGCTGAGTACGGCCGCCTCCATGGCCAGAGCCTGCCGCACTGCTGCAGCCGCAAGAGACGGGGCATGCATGCTGTCAAAATAGGAATACATAACGCCCATCCGGGCATTCCGCACTTTGCACAACAGAAAGCCGATCAATCCGGCATCACGCCTGAAGACTTTAACGCCGAAATAAAAAAACCGCTTTGCCCGCGACGAAAAATAATACCGTTTGCTGGTCGTATCCTTCATGGGTGTCGATATAACCCAAGGGATGTTCATTATCCAATCGAGATCAGACTTGTCCTTGCGGGTCAAATCCTTCTGGTTGTGGTGTCGAATGAATTGATTGGTCTCGTAATCGATGGTCGAGATAAATTCGAAACTCAGGTGTTGATCTGTATGGTCACCCGGCTGCCGGGTATATCGCCGGATGTTCATGACTTCATCCAGCACGACATCAAGGACTTTAAACACGACCCGGAATGGTTTCATCGCCGGTGATTTGCGGGGAATCCGGCGGCTTAAATTCAATCGCAGCCGAATATCCAATCCGTTTAATGACCGCACAGCCACAAATCTTCGGGAAGCATCCAGCGCTTTGCGGGCATCTCTGGAACTTCCCGACAGCCCGATATGCTGGTTATATGCATTCAACGCCTTAAATAGCAGGATGGTGCCAACCCCTGCTCCGGCGCATGACCGATCAACCCACCAACCGGTCAGCCAGCCCAGTTTATACGAAATCTCATCGATAAAAATGTGATCCGGAAGTATGCCGATATAGCCGACAATGCGATCATCCTGATAGGCAACCAGCAATACGGTATCGTTTGGTTCGGCTCTTGGATTACGAATGAAGGATCTTGCCCGGTGTTTCGTAATCGGCAGGGGGTCCGTCAGCCAGAAATCCTCTGATTCCAAAGCCCCTTTTAAATCGGCAACCGTGAACGTTTTAATTTCCATCGTTCCGCCATGATTTGATTTGGATAAATAGGTACTAAAGCGATTATATGTCAAGCTGCAAAAACATCTTGTCCGTATTAGATCTCGGTTTATTATCTAAGCTATTCCGAACCGAAGCGGAAACGAATATAAAATCATATGCGAAGCATAAAATAATTTATCCGCGGTAGTTTCGATCTGAAATTTTCCTCAGGTCATCGATGAATAAATTTGAACATTGATAGCGTGTTATTTGAGGGCGGATAAATTAGGCTAAATTAGGCTGTCGATGTCCGTTCTGCCAATCACGTCGGTGCACTTTCCCGGCCTGGCCGCAAAGAATTTCTTTAGCCCATACGTTTTAAGTATCCCGATGACCTTCTGATTGTGTTCGTTAAAGGGAAAGCAGTAGGAATCGGGTGTCAATCCCAGCTGATGCGCTGTCCATTGCAGACACCGCTCGGTATCCCGTTTGATATAGTCTTCCCATTCCGTCACTGTTCTTCTGCGGAGCCCACCTCCGTCAAGATGATAGCCTTGAAATGCGATTTTGGACCGGATGCTCAAATCATGTTCGACAATTTCGGGTGAATGGTTGAAACGCGCCAACTTCCATTTACTGAGCGGTTTTCTCTTGTGAGGGTGCGCACCGGTTGGAATGACGTCATGCCAGTGGCTGTGGAGGCCAATTTCGACTTTGGGCCGCGCCGCCAGTCCCCGGACCTCCTCCGTCGTCATGAAATGGTCAAATTTTTTCTCGACATAGCTGCGGTACATATATTTCTTCGACTTCAGATACGGTAAATAGCTGCCGTCAAACATGCCGCGGGCCTCCCCGGCCCGAATAAAGCCGGTAACGATAAAAAAGGTCAAAGGCTCCGGATGATCTTCATACAGCGGGTAGTAGTAGTACTGTGAAAAGAGCCCGTCATCGAAAGTCAGCCGGTATTGATCCAAATCCAGATCAAAATAGGATTTGCGCAGGTCATGAATCATCAGGTATGGCATGGAGATAGAGGTTCTGGGTTCAGGGTTCAAAGTTTAGGGTTCAAGGTTCTGGGTTCCGGATTAACTTAGGTTCCCAGCTCCAGCACGTTTGTCTGCTCGATTTGAAGCCCGCCGGCCGTCTGAACCAGCCAGTGCAGCTGGTAGGATTTTAGGACTGCCGGCTCATCGGGCAGAAATTTTCGGCCGTATAGATCGTATATCAGGGCCTTAACGACCCCCTCGTGACAAACGACGAGGATCGTCTCGCCGGAATAGTGCCGGGCAGCCTCCCGCAGCGCACGCCGGCATCGCTTTAAAACCGCGAGCCGCGATTCACCGCCGGGCGGACAAAAATCCCAGCCGGCCTGCACCTGTTTGTCAAGCTCCCGGGCTTCCCGGGACTGGATCTGTGAAACGGTCATACCGACCCAGCGCCCCCAGTCCTGCTCTCTGATCCGCGGGTCCAGCTCAACCGGCAAATTCAGCAGCTCATTGATGCACCCCGCTGTCGCCACGGCCCTGCCGATATCACTGACCAGGATTCGGTCCCAGGCAAATGGCGCTAATATTTTGCCCCAGTTCCTGGCCTGCCGTCTACCCGCAGCAGTCAACGGTGAGTCGCTGTGCCCCTGAATCTTCTTCTCCCGGTTCCAGACCGTTTGGGCGTGACGAATCAGGCCAAAACGAGTGCATTTATTTGGTTTTAGCAACTTGATAGTTCCGCCTTGGACAACGCGTGACAAACCG
>JASJCE010000036.1 GCA_030066155.1 Desulfobacterales bacterium
CTGCCCCGCAGGGGCCATTTTTTCCGAGCGCAGTCTCGGAAAAAACTTAGTATCTATTTATTGAAATCAAAGCATGTTTGCGTAGGATTTGAGCACTGATTACAGACGTTAAGTAAGATCGATAGAATGCCTCAATTATTCAATATTCAATAATCAGTATTCATTTCCGGCTCAGCCGGGTTGGGCATTTGATTCGAAGAATCACCAACATCCCCATGGGGGAAATTCACAAGGAGGAGAATGACGTATGAGTGAAGAACAAACCCAGGAAAAGCAGCATTGGATTGTTTACCCGCTAGGCAGTAAACCCAAATGGGGTTTGGCCGTGCTGCTCGGAATTCAACAGTATCTGACCATGTTCGGTGCCACGGTGCTGATTCCGTTCATCGTTGGCGGCGCCATGGGATTGCCGGGAGATCAACTGGCATTAATGATTTCAACCATATTTTTCACATCAGGCCTTTGCACATTGATCCAGCAGTCACCTTTGGGCAATCGCCTGCCCGTTATTCAGGGCGGCACCTTCTCATTTCTTGGCCCGACATTCGCAATTATCGGTTTGGTGGCAGCCAAAAAACTGACCGGTGATACGCCCCTGTGGCAGATTCAGATACAGGAAGTTGCCGGTGCCATCATGATCGCATCAGTGGTGGAAATCGTGCTGGGCTACACCGGCATTATGGGCCAGGTGCGTAAAATCATCAGCCCCATCGTAATCGGTCCCACGATTGCAATGATCGGTCTGGCGCTCTTCGGGATCGGGGCGCCCTGGATGGCAACCAACTGGATCATTTCGCTGATCACCCTGATCGCATTGATTCTCTACTCCCAGGTGTTCTCGCATAAATCAAAGGTGTTCATGCTGTTTCCGGTATTGCTGGCCATTGCCACCGGATGGATTTGCTCCTTGATCGGCACCGTCACCGGGATGATTCCTGCCGACAACGCCGCCAATCTGGCCGGCAAACTGCAGCTGATTTCCGATGCAGCCTGGATCAGTTTCAAACCCATGATGCCGTTTAAATGGGGGGTTCCGGATTTCGGCAGTGCCACCCTCTGGGCCGGTGTATTTGGCATGCTGGCCGGTTATCTGGCGTCCATGATAGAATCCATCGGCGACTATTATGCCTGCGCCCGAATATCCGAAGCGCCGGTGCCGACCGGCCGCATGATTTCCAGGGGTCTCGGTGCCGAGGGTCTCGGCTGTCTGGTGGCCGGTATACTGCAAACCTGCAACGGAACCACCACCTATTCGGAAAACATCGGTTCCATCGGCCTGACCAAGGTTGCCAGCCGGCGTGTGGTGCGATGCGGCGCGGCGGTCATGCTGATCATTCCCGTTATCGGGAAGTTCGGGGCCATTCTGGCCACATTGCCGATGCCTGTTGTGGGAGCCATGTTCGTGGGCCTGTTCGGTATGATCGCCTCGGTGGGCCTTTCGAACCTGCAGATCGTTAACCTGAACAACTCCCGCAACCTGTTCATCATCGGCCTTTCTTTCTTCGCGGGCCTGAGCGTGCCCTTCTGGTTCACCCCGCATTATGATGTTGCAACCGGTCAGATTGTCAGCGGTGCGTTGTCATGGGGAACCCCCGGAAGCGTGGTCAACGTAATCGGAAACATATTCCAGGCGGTGCTGAGTACCGGAATGGCGGTGACGGCAATTGTCGGAATTATCCTTGACAACCTGCTGCCGGGCGCCACCCGGGCCGAACGCGGACTGGAAGTATGGGAATCCGAGGCGTCCGAGGAGGCCTGGGAAGAAGCCGAAGCCGCCTGGGCGGCAATGAAAGAAGGCGAAATGCGACCCGTATAGATCGCGTTCAGGCAACCATGAAATTGGGGAATCGCCGTCGGGGCGCTTCCCCTTTTTATATTTCGATGAAATACGGATTAATACGGATGGTTGAGTTTTCGAAATCCGTGTCCAAATTAGATATAGCCGCAAAAAGGCGCAAAAAGCACAAAAGTCAAATTTCACACTCAGTATTCTCAACAGGTTACGAAGTTTAACGTTGATAATTTTGACTTTATCGAGACTGTCAAATTTGATTCAGGAAACAAATCATTGCCCAGACCGGTTATGTACATAATCTACGGCCTGATGATCCTGATCGGGATCGTTGCCATGTATTCACTGCTCAATACCGGTAATCCGGAAAGTTTGCTGCGACCGATTTTTCCGGATCCCCGGACCGATTTTTATGTCGCCGTCATTTCCTCAGTGTTAGTGTTTATCCTCGGTTTCATCGTATTTTACTCTCGAGACCGGCAGGGGTTTCAACACCTGGTAAAAATGAATGCAGATCAGATTCGCAACTATCGCCAAAAAGGCAAAAGTGATGAGGAAATTGCGGATTCAATCCTGGCAGCCATGGGCAGCACCAGCGGCTATCGGCACAACCTGGCCCGGAAAAAGCTGATAATTGCGTTGTCTGAATTCAAATAAATTTTACACTTAGACAATGGTGGAAATTTTAAAACAACAACAGTGGCTGATTATCGCCGTCATCTTTTTCGGGATTATGGCCTATATCGCCTGGGTCCGCCGGCAAGACCGCAAGTGGATCGACCGCCGGTTTGGCACTGACAATGTTCTGGCGATCAGTTTCGGGGTTAATTTTTTCGGCAGTGCTACTGATCCGGGCAAGCCCCGCAAGAGCAGTGGATTTTTGCTGCTTTTGCCCGATCGACTTTTTTATCGCAGCCGTATCAAAAAACTGGAATTGGAAATTCCGGCCGCCCAGATTGCCCGGGTCTATCATGACCGGTCGCACAAAGGCGTCAACCTCCACCAATCACTGGTCAAAATCGATTTTATCAACACCCGCAATGAAAGGGACACCGCCGCTTTTAAAGTCCCTTACCCGCCCCAATGGATCAACGCCATTGAAAATAACCTGGTGAAAAAAACGGAAGGTTCAGGGGTTCAACGTTCAAAGGTTCAGGGTTAGTCTGGATCGTTCGATTTTGATCCTGACCAATTTGACTTCCGGTTATCCAGCTTTACCATAAACTTGTAACTAGCTGACCGGGTCAAGCCTGAAATGCTCAATAGGTGGTTTTTCGTCCTCGTACTATTGCTCGTCCTCCTCCTCGATCCGGTTTCAACGGAATTCATCAACGTTATTTTTTCGAGCACGAGGACGAGGACGACGACGAGTCTCAATAAGGCAGATCTCGCCGACTCACTAAATTGCGCTTCTGGCAACGTCCTGTCAGGAATAGGCCCCTAAGGGCCTAATTGTGCGTCACCCTCTGAAATGAAAGGAGTCTACCATGGATTTGAAGTCCTATTGCGATAGCGTGGGGATTGAATTAACCGGCTGGAAAGCAAGGCTCTACGATGTCATTCGAAAATCCGAAACCCTATCGGGCAAAGAGAAAAATAAAATTGCACCAATGCTGGAAGAACTTCATGCGATCGTTGACGACCTCAATGATCGCATGGAGTATCTGGATCGAGAATGCCCGACAGACTGGGCTTCGGACGAAGATAAGATCGAAGAAAAGATAGATGAAATGCGCGACAAGTGGAAAAAAGTATATGGTGCTTTGGGAGAAGCCGAATACGGCGTTGGAGGTGCCTGACTCAGGCAGAGCGGACTACCGGCAACGAGTAACGCTAAAAACAGCCCGAATTCAATTCTCTATGCCCTACGCTCTTTGCCAGGGGTTGCTATTCATCCACGTATAACTGTGCCCTCAACCCAACTGAAACTAAGCAGACATTTTCCTAATCCAGCGCTGTGCCCCAGTCATATTGCCGCTTGATATAGTTAAGGAACAATGATGTCTCGGTTTTGATGACACCGTCGATTCTGTTGATCTTTTCAAAAATCAGTTCATTAAGCTCATCCAGGGATTTGGCGACAAACTCCGTATCGATGCCGGTTCCGCCGGTCGTTTGAACCACAAACCACAGGGGCTTGAGCTTTTTCAACTCCTCGATGATGGCATCCATCTTTTTGATTTCAACGTGGATTCGAATATTGCCGACGATTTTAAAACCCAGTTTTATAGGATTGCTGACCGCCACGATTTGTATGTACTCTTGCTGAATCAGGCGATTCAGCCGCGTCCGAACCGTCGCTTCCGACATGCCGATTTTTTTGGCGATTTCTGTATTTGAAATACGCCCGTCTTTTTGCAGCAATTCGATCATCTGACAATCCAACTGATCGAGTCCTCTCTTCTTACCCGAGGAGTTGTTGCGCTTCATTATCCGATCCCCCAATTAATCCGCAATTAATCCGCCCAAAAACGTATCGCATTCAAAGATGTTGCTTGCTTTCTTAGTGCGAAAACACTCGACAGACCGCAATGGCGGCGGCTTAATTATTTTATGCTGCGCATGGATTGATTTTTTGACGAACATCCGCTTTAGCAATTTATGAATAAAGAGTTTCGAAATCTCTACCAGCTGCTCTAAAAAATATCAACAACAAATTGCCAAATAGCGTAGATAGAATGCTATATATTATTTTTTTTCGAATATTATTTACATAATTTTTGTATTTTTCGCAGAAAAATCGAAAATAAATATTGACAGAAAAATATCAATTGCCTAAAGTGACTCAAAATTGGTAATGTCAACAGTGCCTTCAATTCATGTGAACCCCTTTTTATCGCAAGCGACTCAACTTACCTTTTATCATATACCAACAAAGGAGGAATCGATATGTCAGTAGCAGCTATGAAAGAACAATCTGTTCCGTTAATGAAAAATTATATCAATGGGGAGTGGGTGGATTCCGACACCACCACACTTGGTGATGTCTGGAATCCGGCATTGGGAGAGAAAATTGCCCAGGTTCCCTATGGAACCGCCGCCGATGTGGACCAGGCCGTGCAGGCCGCCAGGGATGCGTACTGGGACTGGCGTACGACGCCGCCGTTGACGCGTGCCCGCTATTTGTTCCGCCTCAAAGAGGCGTTTGAAGAGAATTTTGAGGATATTGCCCGGGTCCTGACCACGGAGCAGGGCAAATGCATCGATGAAGCCCGCGGGGAAGTTCGGCGAATGATCGAAAATGTCGAGCATGCCACCGGCGTGACAACCCTGATGTGCGGTTATACTCTCGAAGATATCGCCACAGACATCGACTGCTATGGGCACCGCCAGCCCATGGGCGTGTTTGCCGGAATCGTTCCCTACAACTTTCCCGGAATGGTTGCCTGGTGGTTTTTGCCCTATGCCATCGTGAGCGGGAACACCTACATCGTCAAGCCTTCCGAGCAGGTTCCCATGACCCAGACCAAAATTTTCGAGATCATGGATGATATCGGATTGCCGGAAGGCGTCGTCAACATGGTGCATGGCTCCCGGGATGTCGTCAACGGCATTCTCGATCATCCGGATATCCAGGGTGTCTCCTTCGTCGGCTCATCACCCACAGCCCAATATATTTATGAGCGCTGCGGCGCAACCGGCAAACGGGTACAAGCTTTAGGCGGTGCCAAAAATATCGTAGCGGTTATGCCTGACGCCGATTTGGATGCCGGCATGCCATCCCTTATTACCTCATTTTACGGCTGCAGCGGGCAGCGCTGTCTTTCCGGTTCGGTATTGGTGCCGGTTGGAGATGTTGCGGATGAGCTGCTGGAAAAATTCAGTGCTGCGGCTAAAGACATGAAGGTTGGCAGCGGCCTGGATGAACAAACCGGCATGGGACCCGTGGTCAGTGCGGCACACAAAGAAAGAGTTCTGGGGTACATCGAAAAAGGAATCGAAGAAGGCGCCGACCTTGTAATGGACGGACGCAACTACACGGTGCCCGAATATCCCAACGGCTTTTTCGTCGGCCCGACAATTTTCGACAACGTCAAACCGGATATGACCATCGCCAAGGATGAGATATTCGGCCCGGTGGTGAGCGTGGTTCGCGCCCAAAATCTGGATGAGGTTATCGACCTGATCAACAGCCGCGGATTTGCCAACGCTGCCTGTATCTACACCAACGATGGCGCCACCGCGCGTGAATTTAAGTATCGGGTATTGCCGAGCATGGTCGGGGTTAATATTGGTATTGCCGCTCCCATGAGTTTCTTCCCATTCGGTGGAGCGGGACATTCCATGTTTGGCGACACCAAAGCGCATGGCCAGGAAATTTTTAATTTCTTTACGGATACGAAAGTCGTCATTCAGCGCTGGTTCTAAAACTGATTTCAATATATTCATCTTTAAGCCGATGGCTGCGTTAGTCGTCGTAGCAAAATGCTCACGTACCGAACGTACGCTCCGCGTTTACTACTCCTCTAGCCTTGCCATCGGCCGAAATCTAAACATCTTGAAACCAGTTTAGATCAAATCGTTATAAATGGGTAGCGGAGGTATAACTATTAGAAATTATTTGGAGCATTGACTTAATTCAACACTCCGTTACTCCAATACTCCGCTACTCCACAGTCAACTATTAAATAGCATTTACTCAAGTAGTTATAACATGATTATTGTCACTGCTTTTTTATAGGAGAACACCATGCCTCTCGAAAATTTTGGAAGTATACTCAATTTTGCCGAAGAGATAGAAAGCCAGGACCAGGAATTCTACGAAGCTGCAGCCGGCAACCCGGCCTGCAGCGGCTACAAATCGATGTTTGAACAATTTGCCGCCAATGCCAAAAAAAATGTTAAAACGGTACAGCGCACCCGAAGGGAGAACGTCACGGAAATGATCCTGGAGCCGATTAAAGATTTCGTCCGGGCGCCGTATTGTGAAGTGTGCGAGATAGCGCCCAATATGACAGCTGAAGAAGCCCTGGCGACGGCCAAACGTCTGGAAGACCGGGCCGTACGATACTATTCCGAAGCGGCTTTAAAAATCAAAGCATTGCCGGAAGTTGCCCGAGCATTGAAATTGATCGGCAAAAAACACAATGCACATGTCGCAAGCCTGGCCGCCGTTTAATTGACCATTGAATATTGATTTTTGATTAATAACGGCATCCTTTCATTGTAACTTAAAAATCGCTGGGAAATTGTTAATAAAGGAGTCAATACTATGAGGGATATGAGTGAACGGATTAAGGAGATGGCGGCCCACACCTACGGCACCTGGGGCAGCCAGAAGGGGTGGAAAGCCCCGTTGCTGGTAACCGATGCCGAAGGCGTCTATTTTTTTGACAGTTCGGGCAAACGCTACATCGATTTTTCATCGCAGTTAATGTGCTCGAACCTCGGCCATAAAAATAAAGTTGTAATGGAAGCTATCGTCAAGCAAGCCGAGAAGCTGCCGTATGTTGCACCCAGCTTTGTGACCGAAATTTTGATTGAGGCCGTCGAAGCCCTGCGGACTGTTTTCCCGGAAAAACTCAGTAAATTCTTTTTTTCCACCAGCGGAACGGCCGCCAACGAGGCCGCCATGAAGATGCTGCGGCAGTACAAATTTCCGTCGTATAAGGTGATTTCCCGCTATCGCTCTTATCATGGTGCAACTGCTGTCAGCCAAGCCTGGACCGGAGACCCGCGCCGCTGGTACGCCGAGTTGGCCCGCACGGTCGTGGACGGCGTGGTGTTTGCACCCGACAACTATTGCTATCGCTGCCCGTTTGCGATGACATACCCGGATTGCGACGTTCAGTGTGCGCGTTACCTGGATTACATGATCAAAGAGGAAGGCAATGTCGCAGCAATCGTCGTCGAACCGATCGTGGGGACCAACGGCCGCATTATTCCGCCGCCGGAATACTATCCGATTTTGCGTCAGATTTGCGATGAAAACGACGTGCTGTTGGTCTGTGACGAAGTGATGTCCGGCTTTTACCGCACCGGCAAGGCTTTTGCCATTGAACACTGGGATGTTCTGCCGGATATTCTGACCACCGCCAAAGGGGCCAGCGCCGCCTACACACCGGTTGCCATCACTGCATCAACCCAGCAGGTGGCAGATTTCTTTGAAGAAGAGGTCTTCTGCCATGGCCATACTTTCGCCTATCATGCCCTGGCAGCGTCAGCCATTCCGACCGCCATATCCGAGCATGTCAAACTGTTCGACTCCGGCCGGCCGCAGAAGGCCAGTGAATATTTAAAACAACAGCTCTATGATCTGGCAGACAAGCATATTTGCGTCGGCGATGTTCGAGGGGTCGGCCACTTCTGGGCCCTCGAAATCGTGAAAAACCGCAAAACCAAGGAGCCTTTCGACACGAAGGCTGACAAATTCAGTGGCAAAGCCTTGATGACCGGTAAAATTGCCGGCAACGCCATGCAAAACGGGCTGTATGTTTCCGCCTGGTATGACACGCTGGTGATTGCGCCGCCTTTGATTATGACCGAATCCGAGATTGACGAGGCCATTCAGATTCTGGACAAATCCCTTGAAATTGCCGACCAGGAAGCCGTCGATACCGGACTGCCGGCCTCCAGGAGCTGCGAATATAATCCCCGATCGGGGGATAAATGAGTAATGAGATTTGAAGATCGAATAACTAACTCGTATTGAACAATAACTTTTGGGGGATATATTCTTGCTACTGGGAGACCAGCGGCTGCTCTCAAATTTCAATTTTTCTTCAAAGGGGAAGTCAGCAGGGGCTTTTTTCCCCTTTTTTTTATTCTTAATAAATTTGATATATTGCCGATAATAGAATAATGCATACGTTGTCTGATTCGTAAGGCTTTGCCGAAAGCCGCAGTCCGATGTCGCCGACGACCGAATCATTATATTACTGATTTAACTCAAGACTTTTAAATCGTTATAAAATATCAATACCTTATAACGCCCAAAAGCCTTGGATCTTGACACATCCGGCACAGCTTTCTATAATTACGTAATTATAAAAGATTACAACAAATTTAAACGAAACCGCATCCGATATGGCCATTATAAATCTGAAAAAAAGGGAAGTTGAGTGCAAAATCGTCTATTATGGCCCGGGACGATGCGGCAAAACGACCAATCTGGAATATGTATTCAAAAACAGCCGCAGTCTAATGACCGATGAAATGGTTTCGATTAAAACCAAAGGGGATTTAACGATCTTCTTTGATTTCGTTCCCATGGAAGCCGGCAAAATAAAAGGCTGCGATGTACGTATTCAATTGTATACAGTGCCCGGTCAGGTTAAATACAATTCAACGCGCAAATTGGTGCTTAAAGGTGTTGACGGCGTCGTTTTCGTGGCGGATTCACTCAAAATACGCCACGAAAAAAACATCCTGTCCCTCAAGAACCTGGCTGAAAACCTTAAGGGCTATGGAATGAACATTATGAAGTTGCCCCTGGTCATGCAGTGGAACAAAAGAGATCTGGCCAAAGAAGGGGTGCCCCTGATGTCGGTCGAAGAAATGCAGCACGCTTACAACCGCCAGCTTAGTGCCCCCGCATTCACCGCCAGCGCCGTCACCGGGGAAGGCGTTAACGCCACCCTTAAGGCCTGCCTCGTCGCCACCCTGAGATCCCTCAAAAAAGAAGCCGGTTGGGGTTAATGAATTACTTGGGGTTTGATTTGGACGGATTGATGAGGGTACCGACATCCGGAAAATTTTTCTTTATATTGTGAAATTCCCGCCGATAGCTCTTGCCGGAGCCCATCATGACGCTGATTGGCTGCAGTGATTCGATATTTTCGCACACGATTTTTAAAGCAGCCGTGATGGGCACTGACAGTAGTGCGCCGACAACCCCCCAGAGCCAGCCCCAAAACAGCAGAGACAGCAAAATAACCACCGGACTGAGATTTAATTGATCTCCCAGTACTTTTGGGGCAATGCCGTTTCCCATCCCCAGCTGAATCGTTAAAATAGACAACAGGGTGATGACGCAGGGCCAGAGACTCGGATAGTACTGTACCAGCGCCAGGATAATAGGCGGAAAAGAAGCAGCGATTGACCCGACGGTGGGAATAAAGTTTAAGAAAAAAGCCAATGCACCCCAGGTCACCGCAAAATCCACACCGATCAACATCAGCGCCAGCCACACCATGCAGCCGGTTACAAAACTGATCAAAAATTGCAGTGACAGGTAGCGTCGTATCTGGCCGGTAATGGAGTAGGTTATCTGGCTGAACTGGTTGGCCTTGTCATCAGAAAAAGACTTCAAGATCTTATATTTGAAATACGGTTTTCCCAATAGAATGAAAAACAGGAATATGACCACCAGCACCAGTTTGGAAACAAAAGAGAATATCGATCCGGATAGCGTCACCAAAAACCGACCGATACTCTGTCCCCAGTTGAAGCCGGCCAGCGGATCGAAACTGAGATTCATCTGACTCGATATCATCGTGATGAGCTCCGTCATGCGCGAGTGGTATCGGGGATAAGCAGCCGCAAACGCTGAAATTCGGGTATATAGAAATGTCCCGGACAGGTAAATAATCCCCAGCAATACAATCAGAACGATAAAAACCGCCAGGGTGGTCGGCACCTTTCTGGCGGTCATAAAGTTCACCACCGGCGCAATCAGAAATGATAGCAGCCAGGCAATTACCAGCGGTAATATTACGGTTGCCGTATATTTGAGCACGACACCCACAGCGACCAGTACAAGGATGCCTAAAAATACAAGCGTAATTTTATTTCGATCGATTTCCACCATATTTATCGGTGATACCAGCCTGCTTGGCGGTGGTTTTTTGGAGCCTGTCGGCAATTTGACAACAGCTGCAACAATTATAAGGTTATATCAGAAATCGGTTAAAATGCACACTGGAAATGGCCGCACACCTCAAAGCGTATTGTTGCCAGGCCGGCAAAATCTGCTTGACATCTTTTTTTCGATCCATAATAAAACTTAATCTGATTGTCACCGTAGTTTCGTTCAACTCTGGTTTCCCAATGATAACAACAACAAGGAGGCGGCTATGATCAAAAAACCTTTATCTTTCCTCGGTATGGGTCTGTTGGCATTGAGCCTGTTAACGACAGGCGCATTTCCGGTATCTGCAGATCAGGAGGTCGTTAAAATCGGCCTGTCGGCACCGCTGACCGGCGACTGGGCCGAATACGGCAATGATTTCAAACGATCGGTTACGATGGTCTTCGACCGGGCCAATCGCATGGGGGGGATTCACGGCAAGCAGGTCGAATTGGTCATTCTGGACAGTCGCGGTGATCCCAAAGAATCCGTTTTGATAGCGGAAAAATTGGTCGCCGACCCGGATGTGATTGCTGAAATCGGCGATTTCAGCAGTTCCAGCTGCATGGCGGCCGCCCCGATTTACGAAAAGGCCGGTATGACCCAGCTTTCACCGACATCTTCCCATATGGGCTTTACCAAAAAGGGTCGAAACATGTTTCGGGTGGTCGCCACCCAGGGCTACGAAGGTCCCTACAATGCCAGATGGGCAGTGAACGATCTGGGCAAGAAGAAACTGGCGACAATTTACATCAACAATGACTGGGGCGTGGACGCCAACAAGTATTTTACCCAGGAAGCCCGCAAACTCGGTGCGGAAATCGTTGCCGAGGAAGCATTTGTCCCCGGTGAAAAAGATTTTACGGCAATATTAAGCAAAGTAAAACGTCTCAAACCGGACCTGATCTATCTGCCGACGTTTTATGCGGATGCGGCTGCCATATTGAATCAAGCCAAACGCATGCGCTTCAGGCCGGTTGTGATGGCCAACAGCTCTCTGTTTTCTCAGAAAACCATTGAACTGGGCGGCGATGCCGTGGAGGGTGTCATCATTCCGGCCAATTATTTCAGTGCAGACCCAAGGCCGGCAGCCAAGGAATTCACCCGTGAATATCAGGCACTGTATGGTGCCGTGCCGAACCAGTTTGCCGCTCTGGCTTATGATGCTGCAAATCTGATGGTGGCCGCTCTTCATAAAGCCGGCCTCGGTGATCGATCCCGGGTGAGAGCGGCCCTCGAGTCTCTCAGAGGATTTCAGGGCGCCACCGGTTCTATTTCGTATGCTAACAGCCATGATCCGGAAAAAGAACTGGTCAGAATCACAATCAAAAACGGCGAATGGGTGTTGTATCAGCCCTAAAATCAAGTCAATCAAAGTCAGCTTCATCGATGGTTTTTACGAAAACGAAAGCACGAAAAGAGAGCATTTTTTCGTGCTTTCGTGCTTACTGAACGATACATTTTTTTTGACATTTTAGACAACTTGAAATTAAGGCATTTCTCTGAATAGCATTGCGGAACGATTGGAATAAATTCAACCCGGCCGCAATATGAACGAGTTTTTAAAATCCCCATGGACCTCCAAATTTTTTTTGAGCAGTCTATCAACGGCATCACCCAGGGTAGCATTTATGCCCTGCTGGCACTGGGGTTCACGATGATATTCGGAACCCTGCGCATGGTGACCTTTGCCCACGGCGAAGTTTACATGATTGGCGCTTACGTCGGCTTTGAGATTATCCGGCTTCTTCATCCGAGTTTTTTTCTGGCCCTGGCTGTGGCATTGGCGGCCACTGCCCTGTTGGGCATCATCGTCGAAATACTGGCCTTCCATTTCTTGCGGGATGCACCGCATGCCACCTCCCTGCTGGTCACCATCGGCATTTCAATCCTGCTGGTCAATCTGGCCCAGCTGATCTGGGGTCCTGAAACCCAGGCGCTGCCATACGCTCTGCTGGACCGGATGGACTACGGCGAAATCGAGATCAGCGGAGTTTACATTACATATCTGCAGATCGCGGTACTCGGCGTGACGGTTTTGCTGATGGCGCTGCTCTATCTTCTAATCAATAAAACTAAACTCGGAATGGTCATCAGGGCAACCGCCCAGGACTACGAAGCCGCTTATGCCATGGGCGTCGGCGTCAACGCTATTTTCATGATCGCCTTTGCCATCGGATCAATGCTGGGCGGGGTGGCAGGAGTTTTGGTCGGCGTTTATTACAACTTATTTTATCCCACCATGGGTAGTCTGTACGGGTTAAAGGCATTCAGTGCCAGCGTCGTCGGCGGTCTGACCAGTTTGCCGGGCGCCGTCATTGCAGGCCTTATCATTGGTTTGGTCGAAACGTTTTCGGTTGAATTCGGCGCATCTAATTTTCGCCATATCTTTTCCTTCCTCTTCATGATTTTGATTCTGCTTTTTCGACCGGGCGGACTCTTCGGCGGACGGGAACTGATTCAGGCCAGGGGTGACTGATGACACGGACCATCAGACGAATTCTGGCAAACCTGCCGTATATTGCGATCATTTTGGTACTGGCGATTGTACCCCTGTTCATCAGTAATCTTTACTATATTCAGGTGATGATATTCATCGGCATCTACATCATTCTCGCCCTGAGCTTAAATCTGCTAAACGGGTATGTGGGCCTGCTGTCTATCGGTCATGCGGCGTTTTACGGCATCGGTGCCTATGCCTCGGCCAAATTGGTCAAGGAGGCCGGCCTGCCATTTCTGTTGGCCATGCCGGCTGCCGGTTTTATCGCCGGTCTGTTTGGTTATTTGATTGCAAAACCCACCCTGCGTCTTTCCGGAATATACATGACGTTGGCAACTCTCGGCTTCAACATGATTTTCTTTCTGGTACTGCAGAATTGGATGAGCTTTACCAATGGCCCCCTGGGCATCATGGACATACCGCCGCCCGCTATTTTCGGCTACCAGATCGAATCACGCCTGCAATACTATTATCTCATTTTTTTTCTGGTGCTGCTGACAGTCGGCAGCATGCACCGGCTGATGACCTGCCGTTTTGGACGGGCGCTGGTCGGAATCCGCGAAAACGAGCTGGCGGCAGAAGCCATGGGCGTTCACACGACGCGCTACAAAATACAGGCCTTTGTGCTGGCTGCTTTTTATGCCGGCATTGCGGGCAGTTATTATGCCCACTTTGTCAAATATATCAGCCCGGACAGTTTTTATATTTACGAGTCGTTCATTCTACTCGCCATGCTGGCATTTGGGGGGCAGGGCAATCTGATCGGACCGGTGGTCGGCGCCGCCATCCTGATCATCATCCCGGAAATCTTCCGTTTTCTGCAGGAGTACCGCATGTTGGTGTATGGCAGCATATTGGTGGTGATGATGCTGGTGCGACGTCAGGGATTGCTGGGCGGCAGGGAATACAGCCTGAAACTTACCTGGTTTGAGGAAAAGGAGCAGAGCGTCTACACCAGAGGAGACAAGTTTTTGCCGACGGAGTAAATTATGTCTTTACTGGAAATCAATAACGTCACCAAGGACTTCGGCGGGCTAAAAGCGTTGAATGATGTTTCCCTGCAGATTAGTGATAGGGAAATCATCAGCTTGATTGGGCCGAACGGTGCCGGTAAGACCACCCTGTTCAACTGCATCACGGGGACCATGCCGCCGGATTCAGGTTCGATCAAATTCAAGGGCATTGAGCTCCTTGGTCTTCAACCCCACGAAGTGGCCCGCAATGGAATTGCACGGACATTTCAACACATCCGGCTGTTCAATCGCATGACGGTTTTGGACAATGTCATGGTGGGCCGTGATTACAAAGGCCGTACCGGCATTATCAGTGCCCTGTGCCGTCCGCCCCGGGTTGGCCGGGAAGAACGTGCGTCAGAGGAGAAATGCCGCGAAGTAATGGCTTTATTTGGCGAAAGACTGTTGCCGCGATTGAACCAGTATGCCAACATGCTCTCCTACGCTAATCGCCGGCGCCTTGAGATTGCCCGGGCGCTCGTATCGGAGCCCCGTTTGATTTTGCTGGATGAACCAACCGCCGGCATGAATCCGCATGAAACCCAGGGGATCGTCGACCTGATCCGCCTCATTCGGGATCGCGGTCATACCGTCTTCGTTATCGAACATAAAATGAAGGTTGTCATGACCGTTTCCGATCGTGTTGTCGTATTGGATCACGGGGAAAAAATCTCCGAAGGCACACCGGTTGAAATCGCTGCAGACCAAAATGTGATTGAAGCTTACATGGGAGGCCGAAAACGTGCTCAAGCTGAGTAATATCGACACCTTTTACGGACCGATACAGGCGCTGCGGAATGTTTCGTTGGGTGTGGAACAGGGCGAAATTGTATCATTGCTGGGGGGCAATGCCTGTGGCAAGTCGACAACGATGAAGACAATTTTGGGATTGGTCAAGCCCCGGCGCGGCACCATTGAATTTTCAGGACAGCGAATCGAAAAGCAGTCGCCTTCAGCAATAGTGCGCGCAGGCATATCACCGGTGCTTGAAGCTCGCCGTCTGTTCCCGTACCTGACCGTCGACGAAAATTTGCGTATGGGAGCTTATGTTCGCTCTGACAAGCCTGAAATCCAGCGTGACATCGAAAAAATCTACGAACTCTTTCCGATCGTCAAAAGCCGCTCCAAACAGCTTGCATCGACCCTCAGCGGGGGAGAACAGCAGATGGTCGCCATGGCAAGAGCGCTGATGGCCAGACCCAGGCTGTTGATCATGGACGAACCGTCAATGGGCCTGTCGCCGCTTTTTGTGGATAAAGTTTTTGACATCATCCAGCAGATCAATCAATCCCAGGGCGTCTCCATTCTTCTGGTGGAGCAGAACGCTAATATGGCCCTGTCCATCGCCAGCCGGGGATACGTCCTTCAGACAGGAGAGATCGTGCTGAATGATACCGCTCAAAATCTCTTGAATAACCCACTCATGCAGAAGGCGTACCTGGGCGTGGCCTGAGAAATGACGAATGTCGAATGTCGATTGACGAATTAAGGAATTATAGCAATTTAACTAAATGACATAGATAGAGCGACGCGATTCATTCCTTCGTCATTCGACATTCAACATTCTTCATTCCAAAAACCTTAAACCAGAAAGGAAAAAGTTGATGAATAAAATAGAAAGAGTCGATCGAGTCCTCAGTGGAGAACCAGTCGATCGCCCGCCGGTGACATTGTGGTACCATTTCGGGGTTCAACATTTGGGGGGTGAACACTTTGCGAAGATTACCACCGATTTTTTCAAATTTTACGATTTCGATTACCTGAAGGTGATGAACGACTATTTCTATCAACCGCCGGAAGGCCTCGAATCCGTAAAAACCAGGGACGATCTGAAACGCGTCGTTCATTTTGATGTGGAGAAATCTCACTGGCAGGAACAGTTTAAAGCACTTGAGTATATCAGCAGCGAGCTCAACGGCAAAGCGTATTTTATCGACACCGTCTTCGATCCCTGGCAGAGTATGCGGCGCAACATGGCGGGTGAAAATATCGAAGCGCTGATGGCAAATGAACCTGATGCGTTGCTGGAGGCCCTTAACATTGTGGCCGACAACCTCATCGACTACTGTAAAAAATCCTTAAGTATCGGCACTGCCGGCATTTTCATGTCGTTATACGCCGCCAGTGAGTTGATCAGCCGCGAAAATTTTATACGTTTCGTGAAACCCCCGGCTGTCAAAGTTTTCAAGGCCATTTCCGATCTGGGCAAAATGAATACGGCCCATATCCACGGTGAGGATCTCTATTTCGATGATGTCCTGGATTTACCGGTTGACATTTTCAGCTGGTGGGATCGCAGTTCCAGAGGTCCGTCTTTGGGCTGGGTCAAAGAGCGGATCAAGGGCTGCGTTATGGGCGGTATCAATCAAAATCTGGTTGCCCGGACCACCCGGGAATTTTTAAGGAATCACGTTCGCGAAGCCATCGAACTCGGCGGTAATACCCGCTTTTTTCTGGCCAATGGCTGCAGCAGCGACTCCTGGGGATATCCGCCATCAATGCTGGCGATCGTGGATGAAACCAAAGCGGCCGGGAAAAACTAGTCGAAATTATTAGATGAGAGCCTAAAGAGCGGATGTCGGACGTACTCGGATACTGGTTACTGGATACTGGATGCTGGTTGCTGGATACTCGATACTCGTCGCTGGATGCTGGATACTCGATACGTAAAAACTCAACAATCTCAATTTGTCAACTTCGGACGGTTATGGTTCTCAACGAATGAAATTTTTAGTGATCGACGTTGGAACGTCGGACTGCCGGGCGGCGGTGGTTTCAAACAATGGAGAAATCCTGTCCCAAAGCCGGTGTCCGGTCAGCCTTGATCAACCCCGGCCGACTTTTGCTGAAGTAGACTGCGACGAGATCTGGGCCCTTGTTCAAAAAGTAATATTGGCGGAAGTTGAAAAACATGCCGGCACAACGTTTGATTGCATTGGCGTCAGCGCCATGCTGGGCTACGTGTTTCTGGATAGGCGCGGAAACCCACTGATGCCGGCCATTACCTATGCGGATAATCGGGCGGCGGCCGAGGCGGAAACGATTCGGCGACTGATTCCGGAGGAAAAATTTCTTGCTGTCACCGGACGCCGGGCCAGCCCCATGTTGCTGGCGCCCAAGTTGAAGTGGCTTGCCAGACACCGGCCGGATACAGTTCAAAAACTGAAAAATGTAGTCGGTATCAAGGATGACATGGTTCGGCGCATGTGCGGCAATATTGGCACGGACTTCGCTCATCTGGACTATTCAGGAATCTACAACATCCATCAGGGGCAGTCCGATTCCGGCATTTTGGAAACCCTTGGCCTTGACCCGAACCTGTTTGCCGCACCCGCGGCCGCCAATGCAATAGCGGGAACGGTGACGACCGAGGCCGCCGACAAGTTGAACTTAACCCCCGGCACGCCGGTTATCAACGGCAGCTCCGACGGGACGACGGCCATGTACGGCGCCGGAATTCTGGATGAGGGCAATGCCGTGCTGGTATCCGGCACAACGGATGTCTTGATGACGGGCAGCAACTCGCCTCCGGCCAATCCTGGCCGGGAACTTTGTACAAATTCAGGCATGCTGCCGGGAACCTACCTGGTCGGCGGTCCTTCGGGGTTGTCGGGAGGCAGCCTGAAATACTTCGAGAAGCTGCTGCAGACGTCCGCTTCGAGACTCGAGCGCCGTATCCGTCAAATTTCTCCGGGCTCCGATGGGCTCCTTGTTTTCCCGGGTTTAACCGGAGAAAGATCACCGTACTGGAAGGCCTATTGGCGCGGTTCCCTAATCGGTTTAAATCCCAGGCACCGGAGCGAACACATCCTAAGGGCTGTTATGGAGGGCTGTGCCCTGCGGAATGCCAAGTTGCTGAATATCTTATCAGATAACGGCCTTCACCCTCGCGCTTTGAACATTGTCGGCGGGGGATCAGCCAGCGATGTCTGGAACCAGATTCGTGCCGACGCCTGCGGCCTTGTGGTTCAAAAAATGACGACAGCCGAAGCGACCTGCATGGGCACAGCCTTATTCTGTCAGTCGGCACTGGACCAAAGTCAACCGCTTGAGGCTATCGCCGGCAACTGGATCAAGGTCGCTAAACGATATGACCCTGAGCCGGATCAGACGAAAGCCTATCAACGGGTTGCGGCGCTGTTCGACCGCTATGTTGACATCAACTCGGAATTCTATCGACGCATGAATAAGGTTATGAATTGAACATTTACCTCTCCGGCATGATCGGCTCCGGCAAAACGACGATCGGCAGACAGCTGGCCCAAGTGCTCGACCGTGATTTTTATGATCTCGATCAGGAAATGGACCGCGTTTTAGGGTACTCTTTTCACCAGTTGGTTGAAGAAGAGGGCTGGCTGCCGTTTAGAGAATTGGAATACTCGATATGCAAACGGTTTGCGGATCTCGATAATTCAATTATTTGCCTCGGCGGCGGCACCGTACGCTACGAATGGAACATGGATGCGATTCGGGGTAGCGGCCGGGTCATCCTCCTGACGGCATCACTGGAGGAGCTTATCAGACGCGTTAAACTGGCGGATCGCCCGCGGGTAAATTTCGGCACCAGCGTTGAGGAAGACATTCGGATGATATGGGAAAAGTCTAGAGATAAATACTATGATGCGGCCGATATCGTCTACGCCACCGATCGGAAAGATATTGATGAAGAAATACGGGATCTCAAAAAAATTATAGATGATTTCGAATCAAATTAATTATTCCGCCGAACCGTCAATACAGCGTATCCAATCGATCTGATATAAAATTCACAACCACAAATATTCGATGGTGGCAGGGCGGAATAATTAGGAATAATTAGGTTGCCGCTTTTCGGCAAATGCCCGCAACCCTTCCAAACCGTCTTCATGGCCGGCACTGGCTTCCAGTGCAGCTCTTTCATTTTCAATCTGGGTTTCAAATGATGTCGTAAAAGCATCCATAATCAATTTCTTGGACAGGGCAAAGGAGTGAATGGATCGCCCGGCGATTTCCGACGCCATCCGGTGAGCCGCTGCCAGGGTTTGATCATCATCGGTGACATTGGTGACCAGGCCCCATTCCAATGCCTGGGAAGAAGAAATCGGCTCATCGAACGCCAATATTTCCATAGCCCGCGCAAATCCGACCAGCCTCGGCAGTGCAAACGATCCGCCGCCGTCGATGCACAGACCGCTCGACGTATATGCCTGCCGCAAAACTGCGGAGCTTGCCATCACCCTGAAATCACAGGACAGCGCCAGCGAAAATCCCCCACCGGCGGCCACCCCATTGATGGCCGCAATCACCGGCTTGGGCATTCTTCGGATTTCCAGAACTGCCAGATGGAATTGGCCTGCCAGCTTATGAAAAGCGGATGAGGGCGGGCCGGAATAGCCCAGAACCCATCTCAAATCCCCTCCCGCACAAAAGGCTTTACCATTTCCGGTAATGACAACGCCACGGACTTTGTCTTCCGAAGCCGCAGCGGTCAGGTGATTCACCAGATGAACAACCATCTCATAATTAAACGCATTATAGGCTTCAGGCCGGTTTAAAATGATTTCTGCGATGGCACCTTTCTGCTTGAATTCGACGAACTCACTCATCGGCTTATCCTCCATATTCATTACGGGCCCTGCCCGAAATAAAAGAATTTCTTTTCGTGGAAATAATTCCATCAACGACGTAGCCCCGGGTAACATTGGCTCTTTGACGGGCGTCGGTCATCGGCCGCCTGCCGAATGTCTCACGAACCTCCAGGTAATTGTTAATGACTCGCTGCTCTTCCGCATCACCTCCGGCAGCTAATTCGGAAGCGGACAGGTTACTGCGGATCAGGGCTTCAGCCACACAGCTGCGAACGTAACCGGGACGGTTGACGTGGTTGTCCAGCAGCAGCGCCACGCCGTACTCCGATGTGATCAGGTCTGAAAGGGCATAGCCGTTCAGCTGGGTTGACTTGACAGAATAAAACTGGTTGATGCGCGTGATGGCATGCTGGATCTGGGCCGCCTGGATTTCTAAATCCGCTCCGGCCCGCGCAAAACGACAGGCCCAGACATGATCCCGCAGCATGTTTTTATCTTCCGCCGATATGAGTTTGGCGCCCCGATAGGTCAGCCATCCGGTTTTCGACCCCACGTCGACCACGTCCAAACCGAACTGGGCCCAGTAATGTTGGTAATCGTCCGGAAATCGGTTTTTTACGATCTTCAGCAGGGTTGCCAGCGCGCCGGGTTTGTCCGGCCCGCCGGCACTCCAGGAAAATATGCCGAAGCTGATGAATTGATCGTCCCAGGTGTTGACGGCATCCATACACCCGACATTTTCAGCAATCGCCAGCATCACATTTACCTCCGAGTCGGTGAGGCCGATTTCCTGCAATTTTTCCCGGTAGTTCATGATGAAGGTTTCCGGCTCCAGCAGTCCGATCCGGTTCAAACCTTTGCGGTGCAGGCGACCGACAAAGACTTTTTCCGGCTTGGCAAGAGCGGTCGCGTAGACGATTCCGTGCTCAATGGTGATTCGAATTCGGTCATTGCTGACCCGGTGGACGCCCTCGGCCGTATGGACAACGGCCGGAACTTCAATGGCCTCTCCCGGCAGCACCAGATGCTGGCCCACTCGCAGTTTAGCCGGGTTAATAAGACCGTTCATTTCGGCGATAGCTCGCCATTTACCTGCTGAGCCCATTTTGCCGGCGGCAATCTTTAACAGTGTATCACCTGATTTCACAGTATATGTAGGCATAGGCCTTCCCTTTTGGCATTAATTTCAAAAATTTATCATTGTTCAGAGGGCAGGGCAGGGCTGCGGATGCCTGGTGAAACATAAGCATGCCTTCACGCCAAAGCAGATTACAGGCAGAAAGATGGAATATTCGGATTCAACAGGATCAGATCGCAGCACGAGAGGTGACATTCAGGATTAGCGAAAACGCGAACCTTTCACACCAGCATTCACTCCGCCTGTTAGTGTGCGGTAATATCGGACTGGTCCAAAATGTCAAGGAGTAATTGAACAGATGAGGCTGGGATGCTCGGAGGCCGGGGAGCTTGGAAGCACCGAGGCTCGGAGGCCAGGAAGCTGGTAAGCTAGCAAGCGGGGAGGGGAATAGTTATTGGTTATTCGTTATTGGATTAAATGGAATGAGATCTGTTTTTATAGGTCACCCATAAAGAAATTACAAAATAACTCCTGATTGAGCGGTTTTCGCTCAATCAGGATAGTAGCTTTTCAATGGGTAAAAGTCGCCGGGCTGTTGACAGGAACATGTGTGGGGTGCCTTTCATTTCAACAAATCCCAGCTTGCTGTAATGATTTTTCAATTTTCGGACCGCATCCCGCTCGGGATCCTGGAAGCTCGATAATTGCATTTCTTTATGCCACCCGTCTTCATCTTCAGCCGGGATGCTGGATTCAAATTGTAACGGGAACGGTTTGATCGCCACAACGCCCACCCCGGCCGAAAACCTTTGGATCAATCGCCGCATAATCGCAACACCCAAATTTTGACCCCGGTAGTCCGGCAGCAACTCCAATCGATCGAAAATGAGTAAATTAGATTCAAAAAGATCATCATCCAGGAGTTGCCGAAGGTCTTCGCTAAAATCCATTCCACTCGATGCGAAGGTGGAGCCATAGTAATCGGCAGCTGTGCCGGAGTGGGCATCGAGTATCTCGAAAACATCGGTAAATCCCTCGTCAACCGCTGACGCGACGTCGGTGTATAGCAAACGGAATTTGCCGACCAAGACTTCATTCTCATCATCAATTTTTAATATCCGGCCACCAATCGGGTAAATATAATCAAGCGGATCATCAGTTGTGAGGAAAAATTCAAGTGACTCAAGGCGAATAAGGAGGTACGGAATTTCAATATCCATTTTATCTTCCTTACGTTAATTTTTAATCCCGGACTCCGGAAAAATTTTACAAAATCCCACAAATCTGAGTTCATCTGAGTCCCAATTAAGCTGGGAGGGGCAAAACATGGAATCGTTTTTGGTTATTTTTTATTCGTTATTTGTGCTGGCCTCCGATCGTCCCAGCCTCCATTCAGCCCTCAGGCTTCCTGGCCTCCCAGCCTCCTGGCCTTCAAGCTTTCCAGCCTTTCTTCATCGATGCGCTTCCAGGCAAACAACGCCGTGCCGACCGACGACGGCATCGTGCACAACGCCGGGCGGGAGATCCAGCCGGTCGCCGGCTTCCAGTTCAATCGAGCCGCCTTCATCGGGCAAGCCAAAGCGAATAGAGCCGCTGACAACGTAGATGACCTTGTGATAAGAATGGTCATGGGCGCTGTACACATCCCCGGGCCCGTTGGACCAGGTGTACGGTTTTAGACCTTCTTTGGACATGATTCGCAGCAATACAACCTCGTCGGGCATTGCATCTTCAGTCCACCGAGTTACCCTTGGCTTTTCTGTCGCGAACATGGTGATACCATTATAAAAATTATTCGTTGAATGGTTATTGGTTATTAGTTTGAGAGGTTTGTTGTCATTTCGACTATCAAATCCACTGCAGGATTATAAAATAAAGCATTGATAATCTTCTAATAACGAATAACGAATAACAAATAACAACTCGCTAAGAATTCAATTTCCAGAAATTTCCGGTCATTCCCAATTTGGAAAACAGCGCCTGAGCTTCTTCTGCAGATTTGCGCCGCCAGCCGGGATCGAGCCGATCGCTGTACCAGGCCTTGGCCAGCTGCCAGGCTGTGTCAAGAGAAAGAACCCCGCCTAAAGGCCGATTATGGGTGTGGCACCAGACCTCAACATCAGCTTCCGACCGGAAGTAAAGAATCGTACTTCAGGTATATCTGATGTCGTCCCACCAATTTTTGGCCGGGACCACAAAATGCCGGTAAACAGCAACTCTGACATCGCCGTCAAATTCATTCATACTTGTCTCCCCAAAAAGGCTAGACGCGGAGTGGTTACTGGTTATTCGTTGACGGCGAAGCCCAACAAAGAAAATCGGTGCAATCTGTTTCAACTAACCAACTATTATACCAATTCTCTATATTCATCCAAGCTCACGACCTGTGCATAGGCCATACCCAGAGCCGCCATAAACGCGCCGTGAACGTCTTTTGCTGCAATCGTATTCT
>JASJCE010000382.1 GCA_030066155.1 Desulfobacterales bacterium
TCAGCTAATAACCAATAACCAGTAACAAATAACATCGCCGTTCTGACATCTGTTCTCTGACATCTGTCTTCTGTTCTCTGACATCTGCCAACAAAGGAGCGCATCATGTACGGAAATATTCAGGAAGAATTAAAGCAAACCCTGGACGACATCATGGAGTCCGGGCTGTACAAAACGGAACGCAACATTACCTCTGCCCAGCAGGCCCGCATCAGCGTGGATAATCGGCAGGTGCTGAACATGTGCGCCAACAACTACCTGGGCCTGGCTGATAACAGGGAGATTATCGCAGCGGTAAAAAAGGGTTTGGATGAGCGCGGATTTGGGATGGCTTCGGTGCGATTTATTTGTGGTACCCAGGATATCCATCAGGAGCTAGAGAAAAAAATCAGTGCTTTTTTTGAAACGGAAGACACGATACTTTACTCCTCCTGCTTTGATGCCAATGCCGGGCTGTTCGAAACCCTGCTGGGCAAAGAGGATGCGATCATATCAGATGCACTTAACCATGCGTCGATTATCGATGGTATCCGGCTGTGCAAGGCGGTCCGTCATCGCTATGCGCATTCCGACATGGCGGAATTGGAATCGTGCCTGAAGGAGGCTGCCGGTGCCAAAACCCGTATGATCGCCACCGATGGGGTTTTTAGTATGGATGGCGACTACGCCAGACTGGATGAAATCTGCGATCTGGCCGAAAAATATGAGGCCCTGGTCATGGTCGACGACAGCCACGCCACCGGCTTTGTGGGGCCGACCGGAAGGGGAACAGCCGAACTCCTCGGTGTGCAGGATCGAGTCGACATTATCACCTCTACCCTCGGCAAGGCGCTCGGCGGGGCCTCCGGCGGATTTACCACCGGTCGCCGCCAGATCATCGAGCTGCTCCGGCAGCGTTCCCGGCCTTACCTGTTTTCAAATTCCCTGGCCCCCCCAATTGTGACGGCGGCCATCAAAACCATTGAGCTGCTGGAAAGCTCCGGCAGTTCGAGATCGAGTTTGCAGGAGAACACCGCCTATTTCCGGGAGAAGATTGCAGCGGCCGGTTTTACCATCAAAGCCGGCTCTCATCCAATCGTCCCCATCATGCTGGGAGATGCTAAGCTGGCCCAAAAGATGGCGGCCAAACTGCTCGATGAAGGCGTATATGCCGTGGGATTCTTTTACCCGGTTGTTCCCAAAGGACAGGCCCGCATCCGCGTCCAGATATCAGCCGCCCATTCCAGGGAAGATCTGGACTTCGCCCTGGATAAATTTATCAAAGTCGGAAAAGAATTGAATGTCATTTGAAAACGGATAGATGAATGGATTCTTATTTTATATTTAGATTTTTGGACAGGATTTACAGGATATAATGGATTTCTATAGTTTTCCGGTTTTCGGAAGAAAGTGGATTCAATTTCATTACTTTCTTCCGGAAAGTAGTGAAAAAATATCCTGATAATCCTGTTAATCCTGTCAAACATAGAATTTTAAGATGGAATCCATTCCCTTTTTTGTTTTTCAATGAAAGGCACAAGCCATGAAAATGAACGCACTGGTCAAAGCCAAACCGGAACCCGGCATCTGGCTCGAGGAAGTTGCCGTGCCGGAGATCGGAATTAACGATGTTCTGATCAAAATATTGAAAACCTCCATTTGCGGAACCGATGTTCACATATATAACTGGGATGCCTGGGCCCGGAAAACGATCCCGGTTCCCATGCATACCGGACACGAATTTGTCGGCACGGTAGCTGAAATCGGCGACAATGTGCATGATTTCAAACCCGGCGATATTGTCTCCGGTGAAGGACATCTGGTATGTGGACGATGCCGCAACTGCCTGGCCGGTCGCCGTCACCTCTGCATGAACACCAGCGGCGTGGGGGTCAATCGGCCGGGCGCATTTGCCGAATATTTGAGTATTCCGGTAACAAATGTCTGGTACTGTGATCCGGACATACCGCTTGACATACTTTCCTGCTTTGATCCGCTGGGCAATGCCACTCATACGGCGCTGTCGTTCGACGTTCTGGGAGAAGACGTTCTGATTACAGGCGCTGGTCCTATCGGTTGCATGGCAGTTGCCATCGCCCGCCATGCCGGGGCTCGCTACGTCGTCGTTACCGATATCAATCCCTATCGATTAAATTTGGCACAACAAATGGGCGCTACCCTGACGCTGGATGTCAGACAGGAGAAAATCGAAGATGCGCAGAAACGTCTCGGGATGAAGGAGGGATTTGATGTCGGCATGGAAATGTCCGGTAATCCGGAGGCCCTGCGCACGATGCTGCCCAACATGTGCCACGGCGCCAAAATAGCGCTTCTGGGGCTCCTGCCCCCGGAGACGGCAATTGACTGGGATTATATCGTTTTCAACGGCTTAACCATCAAAGGGATCTATGGCCGCGAGATGTATGAAACCTGGTACAAAATGACCGTGATGATTCAGACCGGACTCGATATCAGGCCCATCATCACCCACCGATTCGCATATACCGAATATGAAGAAGCGTTCGAGATCATGCGCTCGGGCCAATCCGGCAAAGTAATTTTAACCTGGGCAGAAGAATAACCGGGTTTTCTATTTGGAATTATTTAGTGCAGCACGACCTGGCCCTCCGGGCTTTTATTGACCTTGGCAACAACGAGGGTGATATCGTCCGCTGAAGTCTGGCCCCTGGTAAAATCATCCAATTCATCGTAAACTGCACCTAATATATCATTCGCGTTTTGCGTGGCATTGGACCGAATCACGTCACGAAATCGCTCTTTACCAAACATAGTCCCGTCCCGGTTGCAGGCTTCCCAAATACCATCGGTGCCAAGCGCAATAATCTGGCCGTCTGCAATTCCAGCTTTTACATTTTCTTCATATCGAAAATCTTCAGTAACCCCCAGGGCGATGCCGGCACCGCTAAGTTCTTCGAATGTATTGCGGTGGGGATCATATAGAATTGCCGGGTCGTGTCCGGCACGAACCCACTGCAGGCTCTCCTGATGAGGATCAATGGCCAGATAAAAAAGGGTCATAAAACGGCCGGTCTCCAGGACATCCAAGGTCAAATGGTGGTTCATTTCGGTAATAATGTCTGATATCTTGCCGGATTGAGAGGCGCGCATTCGTAAAAACGCACGCGCAGTGGTCATTAAAAGCGCTGCATCAACCCCGTGACCGGCAATATCACCCACCACAATACTGAACGGCGCATTCGGATAATCCTTTTGTTCCAGAAAGTCGAAGTAATCACCACCGATCTCATCACATGAAACGTTTTTTCCCGCGACATCCAAGCCCGGCAGTTGGAGACTGCTCTGCGGCAGCAAACTCCTTTGGACCTCAGCCGCCAGCGCCAGCGCCTTCTTCTGGTCGGTCAAATCGGTTACAAATGCCATGTTGCCAATTATGGCATCACGGTCATCTCTCAGCTTGCTGCCGTGGACGAGAATCGGTATGTGCCCACCGTCTTTTGCAATCAAAGAACCTTCGAATTTCCGGTATTCCTTGGACAGTATTTTTTTTTGATTGATGGCCCAAAACGCTCGTAATTCATCAGACGCAACCTCGAAGAAATTCTTGCCGAGTAACTCATTTTTTGGATAGCCGATCATCTGGCAATAAGCGTCATTGACGTCGGTCAGGATCATATCTTCATCCATTAAAATGAAGCCTTCACCAGCAGTTGTAACGATTCGACGATATTTCTCTTCACTTTTACGCAACTCGGCTTCTTTGCGCTGTATCTCTGCGCGCGCCGCTTCGACTTCCTGGATAATTTTGCGATGCAGAGTGGAATTGAAGTCTTTGATTTCTTCGAGGCGCCCGCGATAATATTCAGATCGACTGAGTTTCCGCTTCAACAGTTTATTCTCCAGCTCGAGATCCGCCAATGGCTGCCCGGAGTCTGTCGCCACCGTATCCTGAAGACGCGGAACGGCGGTTGAAGATTGAACGCGTTCTTTCTCAGCAATCTGAGCGGCGAGTCCGTTTCGTTGCCCGACCAAAAGGGTTACCAGGGTGGCGCCGTGAAAGAAACTTTCCTGGCCTTTCACCATCGGGGCTATTTCGCCGAAAGAGAAAAAGCCGATAACCGGAGTCCGTTGCGGAAGATTTGACCGGAGAGTTTTAAGCTCTTCGGCAGCCTGGGTCCCCAGGATATCTTTGCGGAAAGCACAGGAAAAGGCCATGGCAAATGCCGGCACCAAGTTCGGTGTCTGCTGAACCATCTGTCTGGTCGTTTTTTCGGTATCGTTGATCATGACGTCCCGAATGGCCTCGGTGAGTTGGATGGTGGCACCCTCTGGAATCGATTCGGAAAAAGTAACGCTGCGGTCGGAATTGTATTCAATCGGAGCACGCACATAGAAATGCTCGCTGCCTTTTTCATACACGGCCAGGATGAACTCCCGGGCGGGTTTGGTATGGTCGCCTAAATAGTAGCGGTAGAAATCGACCGCCTTCATATCGTCGATGGATTTGACAATTCGACCATCGGATTCGGTGACAGTTGCCTTTTTGCCGAGCGGCTGCCAGCTGTTGGCGATCGAAAATGAATATTCAATGGGCCCCCCGAAAGTCATGATCGGCATGGCGTCTTCCAGAATTTCACCATTATAAAATTGGAGCGGGGTCTGGCTCTCCTTCCAGAGCGCACCGGCAGCACCGCCGAATACCGAACACCCGTCGCCCAATTCATGGTTCAGTATTTTCATAACCGAATTGAAGGACTTGTTGTACCCATCCGGCAATGCCAAACAAATCGAGATGCTTTCAGTGCCTTTTTCGGCTACCTGATGCACCGCTGATTTTACAGCCGCATCTGGATTTTCGGACAGTGAGCGCGCGACGCCGGTCTTGATTTCGACTTCATCCGTATCAAACACCATCAAGCTAATGGAATCATCGCTGAAACCCAGAATGGACGAGAAATCGCCGGCCGAGGTACAGCCAATGAGCTCAATTCCGGGGAATTCATTGAGAATTTCATCGAGCATCAGGCGATGATCGAAATTGACGCCCGCAAAAACAATCCCTGCCTGAGGGTGAGCGCCGCCTAAATTTTGCCGGCACTGTGAAATTACACTTTCGACAGCAGTGCGGGTGTCGATATGTTCTGCCTGGCCCAGGCCTACTTTGATCATCTTTTTAACCCCCCATACCGGTTTTCATTGAAAAGATTCACTGAAATGTTTTCGCCCGACCAATAGGGCAAAATCATCAAATTCTGATATAATGTTCGTTTGATGGTGATGAATTTGCAGCATCAACATTCGTCACGAGTCAACCGAAAATATGATAATGCCGCGTCTTAAAGTCAAGAAGGTACCGTAAAGATTCAGAAATAGATAGTGCCTGGACGGCATCGTTGACCACTATATTTGGCTTTACTTTGAAAAACCCATGGTGTTTAATATTAATATATGAAGAACAGGCTTGAAAAAAAATACGGGCAATTTTTTATTGATTTCGTCAATTCCGACACCACCGAAAACGCTATTCTGTCTTTTCTGATCAATCTTCAGCAGCAATTCTCGTTTTCGGATGATTTCTGCAATCTGGTAAAAAACCTGTATCCGTCCATCAATGGGATTGCATCATTGCTGGGCCAATCAGATCAGACCCTTCTGGATCTGATATTAAAGAAAAACGGCATCATCAACCGACTCAATGACCGGTTTAAAGTCATTAATTATGCGGTAGAAAGCTATAACCCGTTCTCGGAGAACATCAGCCTGATCAGCCTTGAATGGAACCGCGGGAACAATGGCGGTCTGCCATCAGATGATCAACAAGACGGCCATGACTCCGACGGCGGTTTCCTGGAAACGCTAAAATTGTTGGGGTTGTCGATTGTTGATGGTCCTGTTTTAATAAAATTGGATGCCGTCAAGAATGAAATCGAAGCACTCCTCGGACAACAGGCAGCAGAGTGCCTCGATCAACTCGCGGCGATTGGCTGCAGAATTGCAGATTCAACAGCAGATGTCGATAAAAGCCGATACGAGGAACTGAATTTGCTGGCGGTGGAGCATCGCGAGGTGGTCGAATTCCACAGCCAGATTGAAGGGATTCAAATTGATTGCAAACAAATCCTGGAAATGGTCATTGAGGGTCAGCCCTACGATCAAATTCCCAATTTTGATCGTTATCTGGAGCTTTTTAACAACGTCGGATCGCACCGGGTCAAAATCAACGGTGGCAATCAACTGACGTCGGTGTCCCTGTTCGAGGAGCATCGATATCTGGCAATCAAGGAAGTCGACGCCTGGCTGCAGGAGATTTTAAATGCCATGGCCTTTTGCCTGATCGAATATCTGAGGTCCGACAAAAGTAGAAATTATTTAAAGAAGTGTGCGACCTGCCGGCAGTACTTCATTGCCCGTCAACCCCGAACCCAAAAATTCTGTCGAAAAGCATGCCGTCTGAATTCTGTTTGACAGTCTTCCGTTATTTTCGCTATATTCCCTCCGCGTGAGCCATAGCTTCTGATCGTGATTCACATTTGTATCGAAATCCGCCCGGGTGGACTTCCGTGTCATCGGGCCGGTTTTCAATTCCGGATATTCGACGCTATAACTAATTCCCTTCAATCCTGTCGTCAGGAAAGTGAGGTGTCAAAAGTGCCCTCTGACTCCCCTAAAATACGTTCTCCGAAGAAGCCCCGTATTGCCAGCCGGAGCGACCGTGAGCTGGATATGGCGAAAGAGGCTTTGCGGGAATATGAAGAAAAAGTTCAGGCCATTATCGACAATATCGAAGATGGGTATTACGAAATCGACCTGGATGGCCAGTTTATCGATTTTAATGACGCGATGACCCGTATTGCCGGCCGCTCCCGCCGAGAGTTGATGGGTATGAATGCCCGCGACATCATGGACAAATTTCATTCACAGCAGGCTTTCGAAGTATTTGAAAAAGTTTATTACACCGAAATGGCGGCCAAGGCCGTTGATTGGGAGTTGATCCGCAAAAGCGGCTCAAAGCGCATCGTCGAGGTGTCCGTGGCATTAAAGCGGGATCAGGATTCACGACCCATCGGCTTTATGGGAATTGCCCGTGACATCACCCACCGCCGGCTGATTGAGCAGGCCTTGAAAGAAAGTGAAGAAAAATACCGCACTATCATCGAAAATATCGAAGACGGCTACTACGAGGTCGATCTCAAGGGAAATTTCACTTTCTTCAATAATGCCCTGGAACAAATTACCGGCTATTCCCGCAATGAACTGATGGGAATGAATAACCGTATTATCATGGATGAATACAATGCCAGCCAGGTGCTCAAAGTGTTTAATACGGTTTATCAAACCGGAATTGCGGCCAAAGCCATAGATTGGGAATTGGTCACCAAAAATGGGTCCCGGCGCTTTGTGGAAGTATCCGTCACCTTAAAAAAAGACCTCAATTC
>JASJCE010000383.1 GCA_030066155.1 Desulfobacterales bacterium
CCCTTCGAGGGGCCTTCCTCATACCCCCAGCTCTGCTGGTGGACGCTGATTTCACTGTAGAGGGATGGTGTTTGTCGTTGATTAATAATTGTGAGCGAAGCGAAATAAGTTCGATGTCTGATTAGCGGTATATTGAGCCGCCTTTTTTTTAACCTTGCAATCTGCGTTGAAAAGGAATAATTACACCTAAAAACCATTTTTTAACATTTTACTCTCTCTGCCTACAACGCTTCAACGACTAAAGCACCCTTAAAAAATATCGCTGATAGGGGTGTGGTTATGAACGACCAAATAAAAACTGCAGATTCCAGCATCCCAAAATATTTCAGTCGCATTCTCGATCTGATCAGTGACGGGGTCTATATCTCCGATCGTCAGGGGCGTACGCTCAAAGTCAATTCCATGTATGAACGCCTCAGTGGCTTAAAAAAAGAGCAACTGCTGGGACGCAATGTAGATCACCTCGTTAGTGAGGGAATCTTTGATACCATCTTAAATCCAGAGATCGTCAAAACCGGCAAACCCGCGACCTGCTTGCAGACTGACAGTAAGGGGAAAAAACTTGTTCTGAATGGGTATCCTATTTTTGACAATAGCGGTGAAGTGGCGCTGGTGGTCACCTTTGTGCGGGACATTACCCTATTGTCACAACTCAGGGAACAGATTCGCTCCCAGCGCAAACTTGTAGAAAAATTCAAAACCAATTTCCAATACATCAACGAAGGAAGCGACCATCAACGCCCTTTAATTGCCAACAGTCCGGTAATGGTGGACCTTAGACGATCATTGGAAGACCTATCCGCCACCGATGCCAACATCCTTCTCCAAGGTGAAACAGGGGTGGGTAAGGACGTTTTTGCCAGAAAAATTCACCAGATCAGCGCACGCTCAGGAAACCCCTTCATTAAGGTAGATTGCCCCACCATACACGAATCTTTGTTCGAATCTGAACTTTTCGGCTATGCCCCGGGTGCTTTTTCAGGCGCCCATACCAAGGGCAAGCTGGGATTTTTTGAGATGGCTGAAAAGGGTACCTTGTTCCTGGATGAAATCGGGGAATTACCCTTGGCGGTGCAAGCCAAACTTCTGCGCGTGCTGCAGGACCGGGAGATTGTGCGGGTGGGCTCTACCAAGCTTCGCAAGGTAGACGTTCGTATCGTATCTGCTACCAATCGTGACCTTGAAGAGGAAGTGCGTCAGGGGCGTTTTCGCAGTGACCTCTTTTATCGGCTGCGGGTGGCGGTGATAACTATCCCCCCGGTGCGAGACCGGCATGAAGATGTGGTTCCTCTGGCTCAGTATTTTTTAGAGCGTTATGGTTCCCGCTATAAAAAATCACTCATCTTTGACGACGATACCTTGAAGGTATTTTCTCAGTATGATTGGCCAGGCAACATACGGGAGATGGAAAACTTGGTGCAGAGCCTGGTAATCACCAAGCAGAGTGGCAATGTCCGCATCTCCGATCTGCCCAGCAATATGGTTGGCTTATTTGCCGATTCCTGTCGAGATTTGTCCAATCCACCTACGGAGAACTTGAGTAAGACAGGTACAACGTTGGAATTCCCCGGTCTAAACCGCGAACTGGAAGCCGGAGATCGCAGCCTTAAGTCAATCATGAGTGATATCGAGCGCCAGATTCTGAACTTTGCCCTTAAGAAGCACAGCTCTCACACCAAGGTTGCCGAGCGGTTCAAAGTCGACCGCTCCACGCTGTTTCGCAAGCTGCGCGCTGACCGTTCCAAGTGAAATCCTTTTAGTTGATTGGCAAGCCCTGGGGTTGTGAAAACATCTCCTCAGGTAGACTTCCATTATATAAAAATAGAGGCGAAAATGCAGCAGCGGGAGTCGCAAATCTGCAACATCCAACTGGCTGAATTTTTGCGGGCATAGATCGTTTCTAAATGCTCGCTTATGGGGAAAAAACATGAATATCAAATAACCATACAGCACCCTATATCAGTATCCAGGGTCATTCTATCGATGACACGGCAATCGTTTATCGAATATATAAATCTGAAGCCCCAAATTAATTTTATTAAAACTTAATAGTTTACCCATCCAGGTTGCAATTTTGCATCAAAACGCCAGCCGATGGAATTTTTCGCTGGCCAACAGGGATTTAAAAGTGGCTGATTAAAAGCTGGACATTTTTGGGTTTTAATCTTATTAGGTAATAAAAACAATGAATTAAACATATCTATACGTCTGTTGAAACTAATGGATGAACAATCCGGATATTGGGGCATGCTAATTGCAGATAATAAATTTTGACAAACTTTCTTGCCATTATCATTGGATTTAATACCAAACAAAAAATCAAAAAGAAAAAAAACGTAAAAGGAGAACTCCATGGATTGCTGCCTTTCACCTCATGAACAAATGCTGCAGGACAAAATTGAAGGCAAACCCAACAGATTTCGCGAGTCTCACAATCGCGTCTTCACCATTTTGGACAGTATTGAGGGGCTTAAACCGGTGATCGATATCGAACGAGCCCTGTACTTCACCGATTCCATGCGCCGGACCGAGGGTGAGCCCTTGGTGCTGCGCTGGGCCAAAGCCATGAAGAACATTGCTGACAACATTACGGTTTACATCGATGACCACCAGCTGCTGGCCGGCCGTGCCGGCATGCAGGGACGCTACGGCATCCTCTACCCGGAATTGGACGGGGATTTCCTGGACATTGCAGTTGAAGAGCTGCCCACCCGGATCGAATCTCCTTTTTCCATCAGTGCTGAAGATGCCAAAACCGTCGTGGAGAAGATCGCGCCCTATTGGAAGGGCAAGACTTATCATGAAGCACTTAACCAAGCTTTGCCTGAAGACACTCATAAATTGACTTACGATGATCCCGAAGGGCTGATGTCCCGCTTCATCGTTAACGAAACCTCCTCTTTCCGTTCCGCCCTGCAGTGGGTACATGATTACGAGAAGGTTCTCAAACGCGGTTTCGGAGGCCTTCGCAGGGAGGCCCAGGAGAAATTGGATGCCCTGGATCCCCTGTCACCGACGGCCAACACCGAAAAGAAGCCCTTCCTGGAAGCCATCATTCTGATTTGCGACGCTATTATCGGCTGGGCCAATCGCCACGCCGATCTGGCTGAAAAGATGGCCGCCGAAGAGAGCGACCCGCAACGCAAGGCCGAGTTGGAACTCATCGCCGCCAACTGCCGCCGCGTACCCGAGCACCCTGCTCGCACCTTCCACGAGGCCGTTCAGAGCCAATGGTTTACCCAGATGTTTTCGCGCATGGAGCAGAAGACCGGGACCATTATCTCCAACGGCCGGATGGACCAGTACTTTTACCCCTATTACCAGAAAGACGTGGCTGACGGTATCCTGGACGACGACAAAACCATCGAGCTGATTGAATTAATGTATGTCGGTATGGCCCAGTTCATCGATCTTTACATCTCCCCCACTGGTGGAGCCTTCAACGAAGGCTACGCGCACTGGGAGGCGGTTACCGTGGGCGGCCAGACCCCCAACGGCCTGGACGCTACCAACGAGCTAACATATCTGTTCCTGCGCTCAAAACGCGAATTCCCGCACCACTATCCGGATCTGGCAGCGCGCATCCACGCCCGTTCCCCCGAGCGCTACCTGTATGAAGTGGCCGAGACCATCAAGGAAGGCTCCGGCTTTCCCAAACTGATTAACGACGAAGAGGTCGTTCCTTTACACCTGTCCAAGGGCGCTGAGTTTGAAGAAATCTTCGACTACGCAGTTTCCGGCTGTGCCGAGATCCGCATGCCCAACCGCGACACCTACACCTCGGGCTGCGCTTACATCAACTTTGCAGCGGCCCTTGAGATGACCCTCTTCAACGGCAAGATGCTGAAGTTCGGCGACCAACAATTGTCCATCGAAACCGGTGATCCAACCGATTTCGAGAATTGGGATCAATTCTGGAGTGCATTCACCCAGCAGCAGATCAACTTTATCAAGCATGCCTTTATTCAGCAGTACCACATTATCCGGTTGCGGCACCAACACTTTGCCGCGCCGATGGGCTCTGCGCTTCACGATCTGTGCATGAAGCACTGCCTGGACCTGCACACCCCGCAGATACCAGAAGGTATCAACCTGGGCTACTTTGAGTGCATCGGCTACGGCACCGTGGTCGATTCCCTATCGGCCATCAAGAAGCTGGTTTTCGAAGAGAAAAAACTGACCATGTCCGAAGTGGTCGAGGCGATCAGGTGCAACTTTGAAGGTAAGGAAGATGTGCGCGCCATGCTGCAGAATGTCCCTTGCTACGGCAACAACGATGAATATGCGGATTCCATCGCCCGTGCCATTGACAAGGTATCGCTCTCTTTTACAAAGGTATATGCAAAGGAGCTGGGGGTTCACCTGGATCTGCGCTATGTGCCCTTTACATCCCACGTCCCCTTTGGCAAGGTGGTCTCCGCCACCCCCAATGGCCGATACGCATTCGCACCGTTATCCGACGGCTCCTCCGCCTCCCAGGGCTCCGACAAGAGCGGCCCCACGGCGGTGATGCTTTCCAATCACATGACCAAAAACTACGACTATCGTGAACGTGCCGCCCGCTTGCTCAATATCAAGTTCACCCCCAAGTGTGTCGAGGGCGAAGAGGGTACCCATAAGCTGGTGGATTTCATTCGCACTTTCTGCGACCTGCGCCTGTGGCATATTCAGTTCAATGTCGTTAACGCTGAAACATTGAAGGCCGCTCAACAGGATCCCGACAAGTACCGTAACCTGATCGTGCGCATCGCCGGCTACAGCGCTTACTTCTGTGACCTGTCCAAGGATCTTCAGAATGACCTGATCGCCAGGGCAGGCCACGAAACCATTTAATTTTTCACGTTAAGATGTTACCAAAAAAGGGGACGACCCGCAGGCCGTCTCCTTTCTTAGTGTTGGAGGAGGCTTCGGGTTTATGAATGTTGTCGTCCGCCAAACAGTCTGCCAGACTGTTCAATCTATTCGGATTGAGACCAATAATGAGGTGATGATCCATGTCTGCGGTCAAAAAAGATCCAAAAGGAATTGTATTTAACATCCAAAGATATTCCGTCCATGACGGCCCCGGCATTCGTACGGTTGTTTTCCTGTCCGGTTGCCCGCTGAGTTGCCGATGGTGCAGCAATCCCGAATCACAGCTCATCCACCCCCAACTGGCTTACAATCGCAACAAATGCCTGACTTTTGACCAATGCAACCGCTGCATGGAGGTCTGCACCGCCGGAGCGATTCAAACAGATGAAGAAAACCGTGCCCGCATCAACCGTGGAACCTGCACCAAATGCATGCTCTGCGCAGAAGTTTGCCCATCGGTGGCACTGAAGGTCTATGGTGAAGAAAAGACCGTTGCGGAGGTCATAACTGCGGTGGAACGGGACGGTGCCTTTTATTCACGTTCCGGTGGTGGGTTGACCTTAAGCGGGGGAGAACCCATGCATCAGACCCAGTTTGCCATCGCCATTCTCAAGGAGGCCAGACGCCGACGAATCCATACGGCCATGGAGACCTGTGGGTTCTGCGATACCGAAGATCTGATCGCGGCCGGTAAATACTTGAATTTCCTTTTGTTCGATATAAAAGTGATGGATCCCCAAATTCACAAAATGGTCACCGGTGTATCCAACCAGCTGATTTTGAATAATTTTAAAGCGGTTCGGGAGGCTTGGCCGGAATTGCCGATTCTCGTGCGTACCCCGGTGATTCCTGATGTTAATGACAGCCGTGAGGCCATCCGGGCCATTCTCGATTTCATCACCGATTTTGACAAGATCAGTTATGAAATGCTGCCTTACCATCGATTGGGAACACCCAAGTACGAATACATCGGCAATACCTACCAATTGGGGAAGGCAAAGCTGGATGAGAGTGTGATGGCGGAATTAATGGCCATGTTAAATGATGAGTACGGCCATCTGATCCCCGTGAATAAAAAATCTGCTTGATGGTGGAAACGATTCTGCATCCAGTTATGAATGCGTCTTGATGTTTTTTTGAAGGATATACCCATTTTTTATTGGCGATTATCTTTTTTAATCATATCGGCTGCTTTTTCGGCGATCATAATCGTGGGCGCATTGGTATTTCCGGATACGATTTCAGGCATGATCGAGGCATCCACAACACGTAGTCCCTGTAACCCGTGAACACGTAGCCGTTCATCGACAACAGCCATATCATCATCCCCCATTTTGCATGTGCTGGTCGGGTGATAAATCGTCTGACTATAACGTCGTGCAGCATCTAGCAATTCTTCGCTCGTCTGAAACTGTCGCCCCGGCACATATTCATCGATAATATGAGGTGCCAGTGCATCGGCTTCGGCAATTCGTCGGGCGGTCTTGATACCATCGATAGCGACCTGATGATCGCGTTCATCCGATAGATAATTGGGGTGTATCGCCGGGTATTTCATGGGATCGCTGGAGATGATTTCAAGATATCCACGACTGTGTGGGCGTAACTGGCACACGGATGACGTAAAAGCCGAAAACTTGTGCGCGCCATCGCCGGGCTTATCGGCACTTAAGGGTTGCATGTGAAATTGAATATCGGGTCTTTCCACGTTTGGATTAGAATTGGTGAAAATAGCAACCTGGCTTGCGGCCAGCGTTAAAGGGCCAGTGCGCGTAAACATAAATTTTAATCCGACCCAGGCCTGTTTAAATATACTATTCACTTCGTCATTCAGTGTCCGTTGACTAGTTTTAAACACTAAGCGTATCTGTAGATGATCCTGCAGGTTTCGGCCAACGCCGGGCAATTCATTCACAAGGGGAATGCCCACTTTGTCGAGAAGGGCTTTCGGTCCTACGCCTGAGAGTTGCAGTATCTGGGGAGATCCAATAGCACCAGCGGATAGAATTAATTCACGTTTTACCTTGACTTGCAGAACTTGATTGCCTCTTTTGTACTTAAGACCAATGGCACGGTTATCCTCAAACAGTATTTGCATGGCCTGAGCCTTAGTAGCCACGGTCAGGTTGGGACGCTTTCGTGCGGGTTTTAGAAAACCTTTTGCGGTACTCCAGCGAAAACCTTTGTAAGCGGTTTGTTGAAAGTAAGCCACGCCCTCCTGTTGTGCTGCATTGTAATCCTCATTGAAGGGGATACCGGTTTGCATGGCGGCCTCGATAAAAAAATCAGCAATCGGTCGACGTAAACGAAGGTCAGACACTTTAAGGGGGCCGCCAACACCGTGGTAATCATCTTCGCCGCGTTCCTGGTCTTCCGATTTCTTGAAATAAGGCAACACTTCTTTGAAAGACCAGCCCTTGTTGCCCAGTTCAGCCCAACGATCGTAGTCTTATGGTTGACCACGTACATACAACAATCCGTTAAGAGAACTCGAACCGCCTAAAACCTTGCCGCGTGGCCATTGAAGTCGGCGCCCTGCG
>JASJCE010000384.1 GCA_030066155.1 Desulfobacterales bacterium
GGATGGCCGCATCCGGATCGGTGTTGATGGCGATAATCATGCGTGCGGTTTTCATTCCGGCAAAATGCTGAATGGAGCCCGATATGCCGCAGGCAATGTAGACTTTCGGACTGACCGTTGCACCGGTCTGGCCCACCTGCATGGCGTGCGGCACCCAGCCGGCATCAACCGCCACCCTTGACGCACCAACTGCCGCACCGATAAGTTTGGCGCATTCGCGAAGTATTCCGAAATTCTCCCCATTCTCCATTCCCCGCCCGCCGGACATGATCACATCCGCTTCTGTCAGATCAACCCCGACGTCACCGGCTTCTTTAATCTCTGTAACGGTGAGAGCCGGGCTTTCTGCCTCAACAGTGAAGGGAATGATTTGCGCGCTGGCGGGTCTAAATTCAGGATCGATGGCATTCGGTCTAATGCCGTAAATATTGTAAGCGCCATGAGATTTAATGATCGCGGAGGTCCGGCCCGAATATTGCGATTTTTCCGCTATCTGATCGGCCAGATTCACCCCGGTGCAATCCATTATCAGAGGGGCATCCAGCCGGGCGGCAATGCGCGGCAGAAGGTCCTTTCCCAGGGAGCTCGTGAGGCCCAACAATGTTTTGATATCAAATTGCCGCATGGCTTCGATGACGGCATTGGACCAGACAACCGGATTCCACGGTAAGGGGCCATCGCCGGACGAAATCTCGACAATATGATGAACGCCGTATGATTCAATAGCTGCTTTGTGTCCTTCAGCGCTGCCGTCCATAACCAATGCATACAATTCATGACCTTCGCCGCGGGCAGCTGTGATGACACCGAAATTGCTTTGTTTGACTTCACCGTTTCGGGTTTCAATAAGTATGGCAACTTTCTTCACAGTTTACTCCCACGTTGGCAGTTGGTATATGTTTTTGTAGGGGTTAGTAGCACGGTAAGTTGTAATTTGTTTATTGTGCGTAGTTTATTGGATGTTGTCAGTTGTATGTTGGTTAAAAGGTATAAGACTCAGATCTAATACCTTACTATCAAACGACACGCGACAAACAACTTACAACTCACAATAAAAACAACACACCTCGAGCGCAAGCTCTCAATTGTTAGCGCTCGACAATTACTTTTGCCTCTTCTTTTAGGATCCGCACGATTTCAGCGGCAATTTCCTGAGGTGTGCCGATTACTTCTTTAGACTCTCGCGCTTCAACCGCAGGCTTCAGCTCCAGGATTTCAATTCTTCCGGCCGGCTGGTCTAAATTTAGGGCCGCCAGCTCAATTTTTTCGATTTCTTTTTTACGTGCCTTCATGATAGCCGGCAGCGTCGGATAACGCGGATTATTGACGCCCTTGCCACAGCCCACCACACATGGGGTCGTCATTTCAATCACTGCCCGGGTTCCGGCATCCACATCGCATTCGACGCGAACCTTGCCCGACTCCCACGTGAATGCTTCAACCCCCGAGGTCGCCGGAATCTGCATAGCGGCCGCCAGTCTGTGCGTGGTTTGAAATCCTTCGCTGTCAATGGATTCCTTGCCGGTAAAGATGATCTCCGGTTTGCCATCTCGTTCAATCGCCGCCCGCAGCGCCCGCGCGGTCACAAGGCTGTCAGGCTGTTCGTCTACCACGACCAGTATTCCCCGATCAGCACCCATGGCCATGGCGGATTTGATGGTATTGGCGGCATTCACTTTTCCGACGGAGACCGCAATTATTTCCGCATCGCCTGTCTGCTCCTTGAGCTGGACGGCTGCTTCGACGGCGTGCTCATCATAAGGATTCAACAAAAACGTGACAGTTTCGTCGATTTGATTTTTACCAACAACTTTTATTGTAGCCGCCGAATCCGGCACATGTTTGACACAGACGTAGACTCGCATTGTTTAACTCCCAAATTCAGACAAAACGAAAAGGCTAAGAATTATAGTCATTCGTATTCCAGCAACTGCGAGGCCGGGATGCTGGGAAGCAAGGAGGCTGGGAAGCAAAAAGGCAAGGAAGCTAGCAGGCAAGGAGGCTGGGAGGCAAAAAGCCGGGACGCCAAAAGGCTAGGAAGCTGGGAGGCTTGAAAGCTGGGAGGCATTAGGCATTTCGCGTTGCTCGGCTTTTGGGCTCATCGGCGCTTGGTAATAAATTTGACATCTGGCTTAAATTTAAAGCAGGACGACGTCTGCAAGAGGTTTTGTCCTGCTTTTAAATTCGGCAGAATCAAACGATGGCAAAATTTTTAGGCGTCATAGCTTCCCAGCCTCCTTGCCTCCTGGCTTCCCAGCCATTTTTGCCTTCCAGCCTCATAACTTTACAGCTTTCCGGCCTTTTTGCTTTCCAGCCTTTTCGCCTCCCAGCCTCATAGCTTTCCAGCTTCCCGGCCTATTTGCTTCCCAGCTTTCAAGCCTCCGAGCTTCCCAGCCATTTTCACGATTCACCTTTTTGCCTTTGCCAGGGGTTCTGACACCTGAAACCTGAAACCTTATTTTACTTTCCACTACCCGTTGACCGAGAAGCTGCTGTCATAGTTGATTTCGCGGTTGCGGGAGAAGAAGCCTACATCGATGGTTCGCTTGATGTGCGGCAGCGTGAATTGAAACGGCTCTTTGTCATGATCGAGCCCCTTCTCGCAGGCATCGATCAACTCCCCCATCATGCGACCTATCACCGGCGCATTTTTATACTGGTTGCCGCTGGTTCCGATGGCCATGTAAAAGCCTTTCATGGAGGACTTGTCGTAGATCGGGATCCAGTCGTCCGAACAATCATAAAGGTCACAAACGCCACGGGGCTGGTTGGGAATCTGCAGCCCGTCAAACCGTTTGGCGCAACGGTAGGTCTGGGCTTTCCATTGGGCCTCGGAGAGCTGATTGTTGCGACCGGTCTCGCCTTTACCGGCATAAAACTCGTCGGGATCCACCCATTCCTGGGGGTCGCACTCGGGATCCTCACTGCCAATCAAAACCATGTTGCCGACTTCCGGGCGGTAATAGCAAGCCACATCACCGTCGGAGGTGTGATAGCCATCTTTGAGGTAGTCATAGCCTTCAGGGGCCGGGGTGTGCATCACCTCGTGTCGCAGGGCTTTGGTCTTGATGTTGCACTCTTCATAAACGCCCTTGGCCATCTGGTTAATTTTGTAGGAATGCGGGCCGGCCACATTGACAACCACCGGTGCATCGATCTGGGTTCCGTCCTTGAGGGTTATCCCCAGGACTTGATCTCCCTCGCTGCGGATGTCCACCACTTCGACATTAAATATAAATTCTGCGCCCTTAGCTTCAGCAGCCCGCATGATGTTATGGGCCGACAATTCCGGATCGTTGACATAACCGCCTTCCGGACAGAAGAGGGCCCCTTCCAGCATCCGGGCTGGCTCGTCAAAGAACTCGGGGTCCTCGGGGCGTCTGACCGGCCAGAATTCGTGCAGGTCGTAGACCGGCACCATCTCTTTAATTTTTTCAACGCTCCATTCTTCGTATTGAACCCCAACGGAATCGTAGTGCTTTTTGACCTTGCGCCAGTCGTGTCCCTGGGATTTTATCAGTATGGAGCCGGTGTTCATGTATTTGGCCAGACCCTTTTCATCATTGACGTTTTCGAGGTAGTTCTCCCAATCCAGCCAGTACTTGAACCCTTCATAGGCGAAGGCGACGCCGTCTTCAGTGGAATAATGTGCCCGCACGATAGCACAGGAAGCTGCCGTCGAACCCATGCCCGCATCACTCAGTTTATCGACATTCAGGGTTTTGTATCCCATTTTTGTCAGTTCGTATGCAACCGGACAGCCGATAACGCCGGCGCCGATTATTATGGCATCGTATTTTTTGTTCATGATAAGAAACCCCCTTAATTTCGGATTCTCGGGTTCACCGGCTGCGGATACAAATGTGACTGAAGTTGCAACTTTTAAAATACGGAGCCTTGATGACCCGAAATTAAATATTTATTTGATTTTATCAAATGGCTTTAGCCTTTATCCTTTAACCTTTGTCCTTTAACCTTTGCTCTATACCCTTTGTCCTTTAACCTTTATCCTTAGTCAACCCGTCCGCTTATATAAACGATTTATATAAACGATGGCTGGCATAGCTTCCTCAAATCCCATCCTTTGACTTTGAATGATTTGTCGTGAACACCCGGGTTGAAGTAAACGTACTTTTTTTTCGGCAAATCCGGGTCCATGTAGATCGGCAGGGTGCTGAAATGGCCGAAAGGCGGCACACAGCCGACTTCACAGCCAACGGCTTCGCTGACTTCCTCGGGTTTGGCAAAGGACACTTTTTTGGTTGCGGCACCCGCGGCCGCCTGCTTCCAGTTCACTTTCCTGTTGCCCGGCAACACCAGGACGATCATCTTCCCCTCTTTGGTCTTCAGCACCAGGGATTTAACCGTCTCGGATTCATCCACACCCAGTGCCTCGGCCATAGCCGGATTGGTATAAACCGGCTCGTGCTCGACAAGATCATAGGCGATGTTTTGTTTTTTTAACTCATCGATAATTTTTTCTTCAAGTGTCATCGATTATTTCCTACTTTTGGGTAACTAATGAATGGATTCGATTTTAAGAAATAATTTTGACAGGATTTACAGGATTAATTTAATAATTCTAATTTCCGGTTTCCGGAAACCCTTGAAAAAATCCTGATTATCCGGTGAATCCTGTCCAAAGACCAAGTAAAATTTGGATCCATTCCTTAATTCGACATTTGTCAATCGACATTCGACATTCCGTCGATCCAGCGGTTGAAAACCTCCTCGCCGGCAGGCTTCAGACCGTGCTCATTGCCGGCATCGAGAACCGCGTGCACCATATCCCGCGCATACCCTCGAGAGCAGGTGAAAAGAATGCCACAGCGACCGGCGGTACGTTCGAGCATCACACACTGGCAGGGAACATGGGACAAAGGTCCTTGTAGCAAAAAAGGCGGTTCAATTCCAGGATTAAAAAAGTCCAGCGATGTCAGTTTTTCAATCAGCGGAGCCAGCTTATTTCCGACCAGGGCCAAAAAAACGGTTGCATCGGTCACCTCGGTATAGGCGACATTATCCGGCGCATCCGGACTATCCCCGGTCAACCGCCAGATAGAGGCCTGGGTACGATTCATACGGTTGATTAAGAAACCATTTTCATAAGTGCAGCGGCCCGGCTTCTCCGGTACCTTCATCCCCCAGGGTTGAATATTGTCGAGCTCCTGATCCTGCAAATCCCATCGGGCACGATGGCTCAAATCGATCAGCCAGGGTCCCTCGCCCTGCCCTTCATACGCCATGACAACCTCCCAGTTATCTCGCTCTTCAGTTCGGGCAACCGGAGGGTCAAAGGTTACCGGAGATCGTCTGATAATGTCTACTGTCATAATTATCCTCACATTTTCAGTCTGTTGCCTTCGGGATCGTAAAAAGTCGTCGGAACGACGGTTGCATTGAGCAGCTGTCCTTCGCATTCATCTTCGTAAATTTGCAGTCGCCGGCCCATCTCAGCCAACGAGGCATCGATGAGGGCCAATCCGACTGCTTTGTTCAGGGTGAAACTGCGTCGCGCAGTGCAGACATGTCCCTTGATTTTGTTTTCGACAATAATGGAGCCGTCTTTGGGTGCCCGCGCCGGATTTTCCATTTCGAATCCCACCAGTTTTAACCGCCCTTCCTGATGTTCGGTCTGCTGCAGGGCAACTGCACCGACCGTCTTGGCCCCCGGTTTCTTGCGCGACCACAGAAAACCCAGCCCGACGTCATGCAGGGTTGTTCGGATTTCCGATTCAGCGCCAATAATGATATGCCCCTTCTCCATGCGCAGCACGTTTTGAGCCTCCAGGCCGAAATTCCGGATTCCGAATTCCTGGCCGGCCTCCACCAGTAGTTCCCAGAGCGTTTGCATGTAAGATGAGGGGACATGCAGCTCGTAGGATAGCTCCCCAACAAACCCCAGCCGCATGGATTTCACCGGAATGGTATTTTGAATGGTGAATTCCCGATAGGCGGCAAAGGGAAAGGCCTCATTGGATACATCTGCATCCGCAACTTTATCCAGCACCTTGCGGGAGTTGGGGCCGGCCAGATTGATGACCCCCAGGGCATCGGTCAAATTGACCATGTTGAACTTCCAGCCGTCGTAGCGGGTATGGTAGCGAAACCACTCCACCGTCGAGCCGGCCCGGCCGGTGGAGGTTGTAAAATAATACTCGTTCTCCCCGCGTTTGACCACCACACCGTCGTCGACGATACAGCCATCGTCATTGCACATGGCCGAATATTTGATCTTGCCGTCCGCAATTTTGGACATGTCCCCTACATAGACCCGCTGCAGGGCCTTGAGGGCATCCGGCCCCCAGAGCTTGAACTTACCCAGGGTTGAGGCGTCCAGCACGCCGACATTGTCGCGCACGTTTTCAATCTCTGCCTTGCAGGTAAAGTCCTTTGAAAAATAACGGGCCCGGCGCCACACTCCGATGCGGCGCATAATGCCCCCGTCTGACTTTTGAGTGGCATGCATGGGTGTGCGTTTGCACATATCATGGTTGCTGCCGGCATAGGTTGCAATCAGGGTCGGAACCAGCGGTGCCCTGACGGTTGTCGGTTTGGCAGATACCGTCGAATCCGCGTGGTACTGGGCGACAAACAAGGGCAGGTTATGCCCGGGAATACCGCCCTGCCCCGGTCCCGTGCCGGCGGCTGTAAATCGCTTGATCAATTCTGCCGCGTCAAATCCCATTTCAAGGGCCTGTTTGATGTTTTTGATGGTGGTATCCTCATCAAAACAGATGAAAGTTTTGCGGCCTTTGACCGGCGCCATGACCATGTTGCAGCCCTTCTCAGGTCCCGGCAGAGAAACAAGATTTCCGCGGATATCGTTGATCTGTCCGGCAACATCAACACCGCAATCCAATGCCGCCTCCAGACCGGCCAGGGTACCGGAGGTCTCGATCGACCACGGATGGCTGAATCCCAGCATCCGGCCGGCGGCATGCATTTTCTCCGGCAGATGTTCCGCCAGAAAGAAACCGGTGTGGCGGTCGAACTTCAATTTGGCTTCTACCATGGTCAGGGGGCCGGTCAGGGGCGTCAATCCGGCCGACGCCACCAGAAGATCACAGGTGAACTCCTTTTTGAGCGTACCCTGATTGGTGCTCAAGGTGGCGCCGTCGACGGCTGTCTTGCCATGGGCATCGGTTGCCACCCAGCCGCCCATGTATTGAATGTTGCGCGCCTGCAGTTTAGCGACGAGATCCGCATCCGGTCCGTCTTCCCGGATGTCCGCCACGCAGACAATCTTAAGTCCCCGATCGGCTAAATCGATGGCGGCCTCCAGTCCCAGGTCATGCCCGACGCTGAATACCGCTTCGCGGCCGGGAAGAATTCCGTATGAATGCGCCAGGCGGTGGGCGCAGCCGATCTGCATCACACCGGGACGCTCGTTGTTTTCGAACATTAGCGGCCGTTCGATACATCCGGTTGCCACGACCACACTGGTGGCCCGAATTTCGA
>JASJCE010000385.1 GCA_030066155.1 Desulfobacterales bacterium
AGTCGGCTGATATTCTTGATGCGGCCCTTATGGGTGCGTTCCGGAGTTGCGAAGTCAACCGGCAGATCACATGATTTACGGACAAATTCCCTTTTATCCGCTTTCAGCATCTCGTCAACCTGCCGCAGTAAGATTTCCCGCTGTCCTTCGGTCATACTCAGTATGATGTCCCAGAGCTTAGCGATCGTGAGATTATACTTTTTCAATTTGGCTTTTTTCTGCATGTCCCGGTTTCCCTCAATTGAATTCATCCTGATTTTATCATCGGCATATTTGTTCATAGCATTAACTGATCGCAAAAAAAGACGAATTTTCACGTTATGCCGATCGTTGCAAATACGCTCCGTTTGATCCGGCCCTGGATGGGAAACGCCGTCAATCCGTGAAGCTAATTTTCACAACTTGGGGCATGGCCGATCTGCCCCTCGGCATACATTGACAATGATGGATGTGTACCTATGTTCCAACGTGTCACCGTTAGAAACGTGCTGAAATTAATTATGAATACGTCAATCAAAAAGCTGTACCTGGAGAGTTTGGGCTGCGCCAGAAATCAGGTCGACAGCGAAATTATGAACGGCCGTCTGAAGAGGGCCGGATGGGTAATAACAGATGCTCCGGATGAAGCCGAGACCATCGTCGTCAATACCTGCAGCTTTATCGAATCTGCAGCACAGGAATCGATCGATACAATCCTGGAATTGGCCGAATACAAAAGAGACGGTACCTGCAGTCGGCTGGTCGTGACCGGATGCCTTCCCGAACGCTATCGCGAAGAAATTGTCAAGGAGCTACCGGAGGTAGACGTTTTCCTGGGAACCGGTGCCTACGATCAAATCGTGAGTGCAGTTCAGGATCCCAAATTTACCAACCAATGCGTCTTGCCGGACCCGGAGCTGGTGACGCTGCAGAATAAAGATTTTCCCCGTGACCTGAGTCAGCCCCACCTGGCATATCTCAAAATTGCAGAGGGCTGCAGCAAGGCCTGCACATACTGCATCCTACCCAAACTACGCGGAAAACAACACAGTCGGCCACCAGACGATATAGTGTCCGAGGCCCTGCAACTGATTGCCGGAGGTGCCAAAGAACTGGTGCTGGTCGCCCAGGATACCACCGCGTACGGGCGGGACCTAACTGATCCGATCAGCCTTGGCCAGCTCATCGAGCAACTGGCGCAGTTGAAATCTGACCATCGCCAAACTGGTGGCGGGCCCTGGTTTCGGGTGCTGTACGGCCATCCGGAAAGCATCGATGATTTATTTATTGAAACAGTCGGGTCATTTCAAAACGTGTGTTCATACTTTGATATCCCCATACAACACGTCAGCTCGTCAGTTCTGAAACGCATGGGGCGACGCTATACCCGCAGCGACCTGTACCGGTTATTTGATCGAATCCGCAAACATGTGCCCGATGCCGTGCTCAGAACGACGGTCATTGTTGGTTTCCCCGGCGAAACCGATAAGGATTTTGAAAAACTGCTGCAATTTGCAGAGGATGTTCGATTCGATCATCTGGGGACGTTTATTTACTCGGATTCTGACGACCTGCCGTCTCACCAATTGTCCAATCATGTTTCGAAAGATGTCGCCATGGATCGGTATCATCAGCTCATGTCCGCCCAATCCGGGATATCATCCGAAAACAATCAAAAATATATCGGCCAGGTCGTAAAAGTGCTGGTCGAAGAGTCGCTGGAGAGCAGTCTCTTTGCCGGCCGCACAAATTTCCAGGCGCCGGAAGTGGACGGCGTTTCCTACGTTAACGCCAGCGCCATGCCTTTTGATTTGAAAATCGGTTGTTTTGCTGATATGCGAGTAACGGACACGATGGAATACGATCTCATGGGAGAGGCGGTATGACCGAGCTGAAGCAGAAGATTCTTGCGGCAGTTGAAGATGATCTGAACGATATTGAAAAAGCCCTCAACGATAATTTAACGCCCTACCTCGACCTGGTCTCGGAAGTGGCCGGTCACCTGCTGTTCAGTGGCGGCAAGCGACTGCGGCCGCTCCTGATGGTACTATCGGCCCGTCTTTGCGGATATACGGGCAGCTACGATAAAACGTTTTCAACGGCACTTGAATATTTACATACGGCCACCCTGCTGCATGACGACCTGGTAGATGATGCCACGATGCGACGTGGAAAACAGGTGGCCCATGCCAATTGGGGAAATTCAATCACCGTTCTGGTGGGTGATTATTTGCTGGCACGGGCCCTGTCAATAGCGGCCGGGACCGGCATTTTGCGGGTAATCCAGATTTTGGCGGAGCTTACCGAAAATATGTCCCAGGGCGAGGTCCACCAGTTGATGCGAAAAGGAGACATCAATCTGAAGGAGGAGGAGTACCTGGAAGTTATCCGGCGCAAAACCGCCATGCTGTTCGAAGCCGCTTGCCGGGTCAGTGCGGTTCTCGCTGATGCGCCCCGGGAGACTGAAAATTCGCTGGCGGAATACGGCTACAATCTGGGGATCGCATTTCAGATGGCCGATGACCTCTTCGATTACACCCTGACAACCTCAGATCTCGGCAAAAAAGTCGGCGCCGACCTGAGAGAAGGCAAACTGACGCTGCCGGTTATCCATGCTTTGGGGAACGCGTCGAACGGTGACCGGGAGGCGATGATCCAGATTATCCGGAATCAGGACTTTTCGGACGAAGAATTCAGGGCATTGGTCGTTCTGCTGGATAAGCACGGCGGATTATCCTACACCAGTGAGGTTGCTGCCTCGTACATCGACAACGCCAAAACATCCCTTTCTATTTTCAATCCCTCGCCCACTAAGGACATCATGATCGACATCGCCGATTATGCGCTTAAAAGAAAAATTTAGATTGAGCGCGATACACATGATGCATCCTAGCCAGAGGGATATGTGGTATGAGCGACTCGCAATCGAAACCCTCTGCCCCCTGCTCATCCAATCCGAAATCCACAATCCCTCCGGGGCGTAGGGCCCAAGGGCCCCTCCTGGCCGGAGGCCGAAATCCGCAATCGAAACCCTCCGCCCTGTGCTCATCCAATCCGAAATCCACAATCCGAAATCCGCAATCGAAACCCTCTGCTCTTTGCACCATGCTCTCTGCCCATTGCGCATTTGTGCTTGATTCTCTGAATTTTTTCCTCTATTGAATAAATTTCTACATTTAACCAAAATGGACACGGGAGCGAGATGAAATGAGGAAAATTCCGGCCAAGTTTATGATGTTGTTCCTGGCAACAGTGTTGGCAGCGGGGGGATTGGGAATCTCCGAAATTACGGCGGCACAGGAATCCGCTAAATCCAAAACATTTGTGGTGGTAGGAACGGCAACTATACATGCGGATAATGTCTCCGCTGCCAGGGAAAACGCGATTGCCGACGGCCTGGTCACGGCCCTATCGTTAATGACCGAAGAGCTGCTGCAAAAAGAATCGTTTGTGGAGCAATTTGAGCAGCTGCATGAAATGCTGTTTGAAAATACAAGCACTTTTGTTACCGGCTACAAAGTCCTGACCGAGTCCACCCGTGAGAAGACCTATCACGTCGTTGTCCAGGCCACCATATCAGGCAGTAAAACATCCAGGTATCTGGCGGATGCCGGAATTTTAAGGGTAGAGACAACCCTGCCGAGCGTGTTGCTGGCCATTTCCGAACAAAAACTGGGTGAACCCTATCCCGGCTTCTGGTGGGGGCCGGAAGGCGCGTATTTTCAATCTCTGGCGACCGCCAAGATGGTTGAAAACATGAGGGAAGCGGGATTCATGGTTATCGATCACAGGCAGGCCCGGAGCAGGGCCCAAATCAACTGGGATGCCTTTGACAAACCGGATTTGTCAGATCAGGAAGCCGCTGAACTCGGTGTATTGCTGAAAGCGGACGTGGTGGTAATCGGAAATTCAGTTGTCAATCCATCGACCAATATCATGGGCTCGACCATGAGGTCGTTTAACGGAACCGTCAATGCCCGGGCTATCCGAACCCAGTCCGCTGAACAGTTGCTGAATCTCAGCCGCACATCGGTGGCGGTCAACGAAGACGATATCAGCGGCAGCCGGTCTGCCTTGGAGGACGTCGGCGCCGCGACAGGAGCCGCTCTGGCTGAAGAGCTGACCGTGGCCTGGCAGAAGCAGGCCGGAAAACCATCTCTCGTTTCAATGGTAATCCGCGGAACCGAACAGCTATCCTCGTATGTCAAGTTTCGCAAATCCATGAACACCATATCCGGAGTTGAGGGCATTCGGGTCAAAGGCATCAAACCGAACGAAGCCACCCTGCTGGTCGAATACAAGGGTAAAGCCAAAGACCTGGCGTCCTCGCTGATGCAGCAGAATTTCGATACCTTCGGGATCAACATTTTTGAAGTGACAGAGGATATGGTCCGGGTGGAGCTGATACCGCAGTAGTAATACGCAGCATCTTGATAAGAAACATCACAGCATTGTAAAATCGGTGATAGTAATATCAACCTTCCGTTTCAAACATGCTAAATGCTGCGTATATATAAAAAGATGGAATTTTTCTTTGGTTAGGTAAAAAGATTTCCGGCAATAGAGAGAGCAACCAACAGGAATGTGGGAGCGGTTTTCAACCGCGAAAGGTATTATTGTTATCGATATGGATTTTGTGTGAGGTAAAGGCGTTCACACACAAGATGCAGGGGCGGTTTTTGCTTGACAGTCATGGTTGCTGATGCTACTTGGAAATGGAATTTTATAGGCACGTAGCTCAGGGGGAGAGCGCTACCCTGACACGGTAGAAGTCGGCAGTTCAAATCTGCCCGTGCCTACCATCAACAATAAGAGTTTATAAACAAGTAGGTTTATAAACTCTTTTTTATTGCGCTACAACATGACCGAGCCGCCGTTGCTGTCGATGCAGGCGCCGTTCAAATAGGAGGCGGCGTCGCTCAGCATAAAGGCGATGGTTCGGGCCTGCTCTTCGGGTTCGGCCAGGCGTTCCAGTGCAATTCGTTTCTTCAGCTGCTTGATTTCGTCTGCGCTCAAGTTGTCGTGGATCATGGGCGTGCTTGTGGCGCCGGGGCAAAACGCATTAGCGCGTATGCCCTTTGCACACAACTCCCGGGCCATATGGCGGGTGATGCCGATCACCGCGTGTTTGGAAGCACAATAATGCACCCCGCCGATCAGGCTGATGGAGCGCCCGGCCACACTGGCCACGTTGACGATGGTGCCGTTTCCCTGTTTGAGCATTTCGCGAACCACGAATTGATTGCACATAAAAAGGCCGCGTACATTAGTATTCATGATCTCGTCCCACTCCGGCAAAGAAATATCCGTAAAATTATTCCGGAACAGGATGCCGGCGCAGGTTACCAGAAAATGAATCGTGCCAAATCGAACCAGCGTCTCTTCAACCATTCGATTAACATCCTGCTCTTTGGAAACGTCGGCATCAACCGCCAGCAGTGCGTCTGCTCGGATTTCTTTGCAGGCGCGGACGGTTGCTTCCAATCCGGTTTTGTCCCGGTCCACTAACACCAGGTCGGCATTGGATTCAGTCAACAGCAGGGCCAGCGCTTTTCCGATACCGCTGGCCGCCCCGGTTACGATTCCACATTGATCGGAGAAATCGTATATTGCATTCATGAAAACCTCCTACTATTTAATCCGCCCTGAAAAATAGCACCTTCAGGGCATAAATTTGATATAGCCGCAAGAAGGCGCAAAAAGCGCAAAAGTTAATTTTCGCTATCAGTAATATCAATAAGTTACAAAGTCCAAATTCGACAATTTTGATTTTTTACGAGACCGTCAAGTTTGTTCTTTGAAAATTGAAGAAAGTTATCAGATCGAATCTGCCGCGGATTAATTACGCCAGATTCCAGGCGGATTTGCCACACTGTTACACTAAGTGCTCAATTCATAGGTAATTTTCGTCATAGTTTAATTCAGCTATTCTACTTTATCACCGCTAACTATATAATATCTTGTAATGTTTTCAACATTTGAATTCGTTGATGGCCTGGCATTAAAATTGCTCCTTCCATTTTCAGGCTTTTGACAGCGGCTGCCACATAGGGCGATACCATCACAGTATGTCATAGCAATCTGGAAAGGGACCGGCCTTTATGAGAGCGCGTGATTTGAAAATATTTGAAGAAACGCGGGATGACATTAATATTTTCCGGCTCAACGGCCAGTTGGATTCAACTTCTTCGGTTGAATTTGAACAGAAACTGCTACAGGCCATGTCAAACGGGTCCAAACACATGGTACTCAGCTTCAAGGATCTTCATTACATCTCGAGTGCCGGTATTCGTGTCATTTTAAAATGCATCAAAGCCGTTAAAGTCATGGATGGCTGCATAACGCTCTGTTGCCTGCAGGATTATGTTAAAGAAGTTTTTGAGATCTCCGGGATGGGTGCTCTGCTGCCGATCTTTACAACCATGGATGATGCGCTTGATGCGTTATAATTCCTCAGCCCTTCCGGGTACTTATCTCTGCTCAGTTCTCCTCCTTTAAAAAAATCCATAAAATTCAACCGGCTTCTAAACAACCCCATCCCCGGGAAGGTGGAAATACGTTTTTCTCAATGGTTGTGGCTGATCTCGATCGCTCCTGCTTTCAGCCCGTTATTTTCGGGGTTGAACACATCTCTATTTGGAATTTCAGATTGATCGTAGCAGATAGAAAATCCGTCGTTACGAGCCGGGTGCGGACCCTTTCAGCATATCTAATTAGGATGGCCCAAATTCGTAAACTATGCTATCAGTCAATTATTTTAGCGGGAGCAGCTTGATCTCGACGAAATCTGTTTATCTTAAAATCAGCGACCACCGGCAGAGCTGGGGGTATGAGGAAGGCCCCTCGAAGGGGCTGGAGCCTTGCTCTGCTGGTGATCGCTGATTTGCAAAACAATCGGGCCATTGATTGTTGACATCGATATGATTATTATTTCGGTTGAATTTGCATATGACAACCACTAAATCACTCCCTGGAATCCAGGGGGTGCGACATCAGGAGGTGTATGTATGACAAAGAATGGGTATTGGTGTTTGATGGCTATCTTTTTGCTTTTAACCGGGTGTGCAACCGTCCCTGTGTATACGAGCGATCCGGCGACGCAAACGGCTGAAAATGAGTTATTTGTGGTTGAATTGGAACCCCATTTAAAATCCGGCACGAGCTATTTTGATTCATTCCGCTATGTGTTCGTCAATAAAACCAGCACTGACCTGGTAATCGACTGGGACAATACATTCTTTCTTAAAAACGGTGCCAGATTCGGCCATTGGGGCTGGAAAGGCATGACGCTCGAACAATATCAGGATGTGGTCGATCAACCGCAAATAACGGTTAAAGGCGGCGATACCCTCTCGGGGCTTATTTTTCCGTTGAACCTGATAGCGAAACGCAATTTGCTGGAGGTATCGCGGGATGAACCGGCGCCGCGGCCGGGTATTATCCCGGAAAGTGAAAGCGG
>JASJCE010000386.1 GCA_030066155.1 Desulfobacterales bacterium
TTGATATCCTCACGGATGTAGTTTGAATCCGTTTCGCGGTAACGGCGCTCCAGGTTGGGAATCACCCCTTCGAATGGCTTCTGATAGGTGTAGCGGCGATTGTCCCGTTCAAAATAAAAGTTGATTACCTGCTGACCGGTGCCGTAGAGTAAAACCTGTTGAAACTCCGGTGTCAGGTCTTTATACGGGGTATAAATGTCCGTATGATAGTGTCGGGTCAATGCATCCAGAAACTCGATAAAATGCATGCTGTTGCGTTTGGCCCAGACACTGACGGCACCTTCCCGCAATGACAGCTCCGGATCGGGAATAATCAGCTCCGGATCCAGTTCCGTCGTCCATCCCAATCCGTCGCAGTTGGAGCAGGCACCCTGGGGCGAATTGAACGAGAAACTGGCCGGTGTAAATTCCGGATAACTGATGCCGCAACGGATACAGGCCGATTTTTCGCTGTACAATACGGTTTCACGCCCCGGTATGTCTACCGAGACCAGCCCTTCTGCCTGTCCCAGAGCCAATTCCATTGAGTCTGCCAGCCGTTTGCGGATCGATTCCTTGATGATCAAGCGGTCGACAACCACATCGACATCATGTTTTTTGGTTTTGGCGAGCTGGCCGACTTCCTCGATATCCAGAATCTTTCCGTCAACGCGGACTCTCGCGAATCCCTCTTTTTTTAATCGCCCCAAAAGCTTTGTCTGGGAACCCTTTTGGCCGGTGACAAGCGGCGCCAGGATTATCACCCGGGTTCCTTCTCCTAAAGACATCACACTGTCAACAATCTGATCAATCGTCTGGGACGCAATCGGCCGGCCGCAGCGATAGCAATGAGGCGTTCCGACTCTAGCATACAGCAGACGCAGGTAATCGTATATTTCTGTAACGGTGCCGACAGTCGAACGCGGGTTGTGACTGGCTGTTTTTTGCTCGATAGCGATTGCCGGCGACAGGCCTTCGATTAGATCCACATCCGGCTTGTCCATACGTTCCAGAAATTGGCGGGCATAGGCCGACAGGGATTCAACATACCGCCGCTGACCCTCGGCGTAAAGCGTGTCAAAAGCAAGGGTTGACTTGCCGGAACCGGATAAACCGGTGATAACGACCAGTTGATTGCGCGGCAGCTCAACCCTGATATTTTTTAAGTTGTGTTGTCGGGCTCCCTGAATTGTGATATTTTCCGATGCCATAACCTTCTCTGATCAATGAATTCCCAAAACATCGCTGACGATTGGTAATCCGGATCGTTCGATCCCTAAACACGACAACCGCTATACTTACATGCTTACGGTTTTATATTCAAACAAATTTACTGCTTCGGCAGTCATGAATCTTCGTAAAGCCGCTAACCGCTTATTCTGACTGCAGTTTATCTACACTTCAAGTTATGAACATTCACGCTGGAAAAATTTTTGAAAATTAAAGAGAATAGCAGATAATTGGAGATTTCGGGAGAAGTGCGGATTGTTAATAACTAGGCGCAATTGGTGGATATGCTTAGAATACTTGAAAAAACCTACTGCCACAAAAAGTTCGCAATGATGCTAAGTTGTCAGGCGAGCTATGATTAATCCAAATGATAACAAGCATATAAAGATTGTTCAAAAATGATTAGGCGGCCTCCTCAAAATCCTGTTTATTCAGTTTGACACCAATCGCAGAATGCCATAATTGAAGGCGCATGTTTTCTGCTGGTTGACGCAACCTGATGTAAACCTTCCCACACCATAATTTCATAAACAACCTTTAACGATAACCTTGCGCACGTTTTGTTCGCAAAACCTTAACTTTATCTTGTAAACAGGATAACGATTTAGCACATTACGCCCTATGGAAGCCGTCTGGAAAAAGGTAAAAACTGCGATAAAAAAACGCATTCCCAACCACAGTTACAAAATGTGGATTGAACCGCTAAAAGTTCAAAAATCCGAGGATAATACCTGGGTCGTTTACTGCCCGAATTTTTTTTCCAGAAAACGGGTTCAGGGCCTTTATGGATCGATAATTCAACACAACATGCAAACCGAACTGGGGCAGGATTGTGAACTGCTATATAAGATTTCCAACCAGTCGAACGGATCGAAAACAAAAGTTGCCAAGGAGCTGCAGTTGCCATTGCCAAACGACAATGTACGGCCGTGTAATGGAAGATTTCTGAGAAGGGATTTCACCTTCGATCAATTTGTTGTCGGCCGAAATAATGATTTCGCCTATTCAGCATCTTTAGCCCTGGCCTCCCGCCGGGATGTCCAGCAAAATGCCTTATTTCTGTTGTCCAAAACCGGGCTGGGCAAAAGTCATCTGTCCCAGGCGATCGGCCATCATATTTTATCGATTCATCCTTCGGACCGGGTCTATTATATCACGGCCGAAGATTTCAGCAACGAGATGGTTCGGGCTTACCGGCACAATGCCATCGATAAATTTAAGGAAAAATACCGCAGCCGGTGCGATGTATTGCTGCTCGAAGATGTTCACTACTTAAGCGGCAAAGAGCGGACCCAGATCGAGCTTGCGTTGACCCTGGATACCCTTTTTGAATCGGGTAAACGAATCATTTTTTCCAGCTGCTATCTTCCGGCGGAGATCCCCAAGCTCAAAGATAAACTCAGGTCCCGCTTATCCTGCGGCCTCATTTCGGCCATCGAACCGCCCGACTTCAGAACCCGTGTACGGATTTTGCGGAAAAAGGTCGGGACTTACGATTACCAGCTGTCCGACAGTGTTATCCAATATCTGGCCGGGGAGTTGACCGATGATGTCCGGCAGCTCGAAAGCGGGCTCAACGGGGTTGCCGCCAAATCATCTCTGCTAGGGCTCACGGCCGATATCAAGCTGGCTGAAAGCGTTGTAAAAAATATTGTCCGCCAACGCAAGCGCATCACGATTGATGTGATCAAGAAACTGGTCTGCAAATACTACAACGTCTCTCAGGAAGAGATTATGTCACGCTCCCGCAAACAAACCTTCGTTAGGCCCAGACAGATGGCGATCTATTTGGCACGGCGTTACACGGATGCACCGCTTCAAACGATCGGAAAATCTTTTAATCGCTACCATGCGACCGCGTTGCATTCGATTAACTGCATCGAGCGCGGCCTGAAGCAGGACAGCTCCATTCATAAGCAGGTGTGCTTTTTCCGTAAGAAACTGGAGTCCGGTAAATTTTAATTCCCCTAAATTTTGATTCCGTCTTTGACTCTGGATTGGGAGTAGTCCGACTGCTAAGGTAGTTGCGGCCACCGATTCCGGACTTCCATATAATCGTTGGAGCGCAGCGACTCCACAATTCGACATTCGTCAATCGCCATTCGTCATTCCTAAACTTTCAGCAGCTCGATCATCTCGTCCTGAATATGGCCGTTGGTCACCAATATTTCGCGGTCATCTAACCTGAAGGGTTGGTTGGAGAACGTGGTTACGGCGGCACCGGCCTCGGCTGCGATCAGGGCGCCGGCAGCAGTATCCCATGGTTTCAGAAGCTGCTCCCAGAACGCTTCGAAGCGGCCGCAGGCCACATAGCAGATGTCAATAGCTGCGGAGCCCAGGCGGCGCACTGCCTGGCAAGCCTGCAGGCAGCTGTTCCAGCGGGTCATGATCGGCTCGATTTCTTCGCCCAAATGATACGGGAAACCGGTTACCAGAAGGCTCTCCGATACGGCTGATACCTCTGAAACCCGTATTGGCCGATTGTTAAGCTGGGCACCCTGACCGCGCAGCGCAGTATACAACTCTCCGTCAACCGGATTCAAAACCACCCCCAGGACGATCTCACCCCGGTAAGTCAGCGCGATCGAAATGCAGAATATGGGAACCTGATGAGCAAAATTAACCGTGCCGTCCAACGGATCGATTACCCATTGAAAGTCATCGCTGCCGCTGTTCAGGCCCGATTCTTCGCAGAGAATGGCATGTTCCGGATATCTGGTGCGAATAACGGAGATAATTTCCGCTTCCGATTCGGTATCGGCCTCGGTTACGATTTCCACAGCATCTTTTTTTCGAACCCGGGAAATCTTGCCGAATTTCGACATCAGTATTTCGGCCGACCGGTAAGCGGCCCTAACGGCGATTTGTTGGTAAGGAGTTAGATCCAATGGGATGTTCCTTTTTGAGTGGTTTCAGGTTTCAGGTTTCAGTGTTCAGTGTTCAGTGTTCAGGTTTCAGGTGCCAGAAGTCAGATGTCAGATGATAGAATAAAATTATTGTTATTGGTTACTCGTTATTGGTTTTTGGTATAGAAAGTCCGGTAACAGATGTCAGAGCTCAGGGAGTTGGAATTCGGAATGCGGATGTGGAAAATCGAAAAAGGGAAAAAGATAAAGATGATAGAATTCCATAATTCGACATTCGACATTCTAAATTCGCCATTCCATTATTTCATCATTCCAATTATCTTCTCCATCTCTTCGATCAGGGGCATTAGCGTTGCTTTGGATCGGGCCGATAGGCTGATCCCCTTGAGCTGCCGGCTTAACCGCATACCGGTTTGCGGATCGACCCGATCGGCCTTATTCAACACCCTCACCACCCTGGTTTTCTCCAATTTTAAATCTGCCAGAATTCTTTCCACCGATTGAATTTGTGCTTCGTACCGCGGATTGCTGATGTCAATGACATGCAGCAGGAGATCGGCATTTTCGAGTTCCTCCAGGGTGGCACGAAAGGCGACCATCAGATCCTTCGGCAAATCCCTGATAAATCCAACCGTATCCGTGATAATGACTTCAATCTCTTTCGGAAAACGCAGACGCCGGCTGGACGGATCGAGTGTCGCGAAAAGGCGGCTTTCGGCAACAACATTGCTTTGGGTCAGCGTATTCAGCAGGGTTGATTTGCCGGCATTGGTATATCCGATGATGGAAATAATCGGTAGGCCTTTGCGCTCTCGCCTGGCTTTCTGCTGGCCCCGGTGCCTTCTGACCGAATCCAGCGACTGCTCCAGGCGGGCAATTCGTTCCCGCACCCGGCGGCGGTTGATTTCAAGTTTGGTTTCGCCCGGTCCCCGCCCGCCGATACCGCCGGTCAAGCGGGACATGGCGGTGTTTTTGGCAACCAGACGGGGCAACAGATATTTGAGTTGTGCCAACTCGACCTGCAGCTTTCCCTCCCGGGTCCGGGCCCGCTGGGCGAAAATATCCAGTATTAGCTGGGTGCGATCAATTACTTTCAGATCGATTTGGTCCGTTATCGATCGAATTTGTGAGGCACTGAGTTCCTGGTCGAAAATGATCAGGGTAGCCGCCTTCTGCAGCGCCAGTATGGCGAGATCCTGGAGTTTACCGCGTCCGATCAACAGCCGCGAGTCCGCTTTAGGGCGATGCTGCACAACTGCATCCACGACTTCGATGCCTCCGGAAAGCGCCAGTTCACGCAGTTCTGCCATGGATTCTTTAGATTCAGACCCGCTGCTGCTGGTGACGCTGACCAGCAGGGCCCGCTCGCTGCCGGAAACAGCTTGATGTCCCATGCTGGCCCGGGACAGCTCATCCTCCAGCGCCACGATAAGCGCCTCGCAACCGATGTCCAGGTTGCCCGGATTCAACGGCGGCAGGATCTGGTAGGGCTTTTGATCTGCCTGTTCCGGCATAATGTGCGCGGCGTGGATTTTCTGGGGGATTCCCTCGCCGTTGCTGGTGATCACCGCCATCATGTCCAGGCGCAGCAATGCCAGGTCTGTCAAATCATCGTCGGTCAGGGCTTCATGGTTCAAGTGGGTGTGAATGCAGCGCAACCCTCTCAATCGGCCGGGGGCGGCGCGGTAGGCACTGGAATTCGGAATGATGATCTTTTTGCTGTCGCCCACGATCACAAAGACCACCTTGCTGCGGCGATTGATCATGATTCCGATCTGACGACGGATTTCGCGCGAGATGCGGCAGATATCGCGCGCCACTTCCTGGGATACCAGGAAATCGGGTGGAATACGGCGGCGGTACAAATTGCCCAGTCTCTTAATCTGGTTTGCCTTGAGTCCGGTGGTATTTCCGTAGAGTTTTTTCAAATCAGCCTCTGGCTAACGCTTCCTCCGAGGCCATGTTTTCGAAACGCGTGTAGGAATTCAGGAAGGACAAATAAATGTCACCGGTTGGGCCGTTGCGCTGTTTGGACAACAGGATTTCGGCAGTTCCCCGATTGGGGTTGTCTTCTTCTTTGTTGTAGACTTCATCGCGGTAAATGAAGGCGACCAGGTCGGCATCCTGTTCCAGTGCGCCGGATTCCCTCAAATCGGACAGGCGCGGCCGCTTATCGGTACGCTGCTCGAGCATCCGGTTGAGCTGGGAGAGTGCCATAACCGGCAGGTCCAGCTCCTTGGCGAGGGCTTTCAGACCCCGGGATATCTCAGAAATTTCCAGGTCCCGGCGCTCGGCACCTACCCGTCCCTGCATCAGCTGCAAATAATCGATGATGATCAAGCCGATATTCTTGTCCATTTTGAGGCGTCGGGCCTTGGCACGTATTTCCATGGCAGACAGACTCGGTGAATCGTCGATGTATATCGGCGCTTCAGACAGGATGCCGGCGGCGTCGGTGATGCGGTGCCAGTCATCCATACTGAAGAATCCACCCCTTAAACGGGATGAATCGATACGGGCCTCAGAGCAGAGCATGCGCAGGGACAACTGCTCTTTGGACATTTCCAATGAAAAAACGGCCACCGGAATATTGGCGTCCACCGCGGCATTGCGGGCAATGTTCAGCGCCAGCGCGGTCTTTCCCATGCTGGGTCGAGCGGCCAGGATGATCAAATCGGATTTCTGCAGACCCGAGGTCATGTTGTCAAGCTGGGTGAAGCCGGTCGGCACTCCGGTTACCAGGCTGCGGTTTCCCTGTTTTTCTTCCAGCGTTTCGATATTGCCGAGGATGATTTTGCTGAGGGGGAAGAACGATTGGCGGGCTTTTTTTTCGGAGATCTCAAAAATCGAGGCTTCAGCAAAGTCGATAACGTCTTCGGCGTCACCCTTTTCTTCAAAGCAGCGTTTAATGATCGCGTTTGCTTTTTCGATCATACGCCGCAGTGACGCTTTGTCATGAACAATCTTGGCGTAATGCCGGGCATTCACGGCCAGCGGAACGGTATCCACCAGGCGGGCCAGGTAGCTGGCGCCGCCGACTGCTTCCAGATGGCCCATTTCCTTCAATTTATTGGCGAGTGTGACTAGATCGACCGGTTCGGCTTTGTCAAATAGATCCGCGATGGCGGTGTAAATCTTCTGATGGGCCGTGCGATAGAAATCATCCGGTCGCAGGGTTTCGATAACATCCAGCAATGCATCGTTATCGATCAGAATGGCACTGATAATGGCTTCTTCCGCTTCGATATTTTGCGGCGGCAGTCCGTATGGCACCTGATCCGTTGACTGGGGCTTGTGATGTTCGGGCATCGGCTTTTTACCTGCTGAATTCAACCTGTTTTTTATTTCCGGTGTTGGCAA